>JBPYEM010000365.1:0-3253 GCA_051985205.1 Candidatus Limnocylindrales bacterium
TCCGCGAGCTCCGCGCGCCGGGCCGCCAACCCGTCGGCGAGATCGGACGCGTGCACGTCGGACTCGACGAATCCCTCCGCAGCTGCCCCATCGTCCCGCGTCGCGACCACGATCGTGGCGTTCAGGACGTGATCGTGGCCGAGCACGGCCAGGGCGCAGGCGCTGACGGCGACCAGCGTCAGGCTGGCGAGGAAGACCAGTGGGAAGAGGAGGGTCCGTCGTCCCCGATGTTCGCGTGGCTCCACGTGCACCCCTGTGTGGTGCGTTGGATATCGGGGCTTCACGTCGGCCCGGTCAATAGCGCGTCGGGCCGATGAAGTCCCGGTCCGAAAGTCCTAAACGCGCAATCCCCGCCCTCTCGCGGCGTGGGCCGGATCCGCTCCTGCGGTCCGCGGCCGGGCTATTCGTCCCAGTGGCGGTCGGCCGGATGGATGTCCGGGCGGCGGCGGTGGAGCCAGTCGCGGATGGCCCAGTAGGACGTCTTGAACGCGATGCCGGGCCACGGGATCGCCTCGGGCTGGAAGGCGCGGATCTCGAGGGCCTCTGCGTTCAGCCGCGGCGAGCCGCCGACGACGCGGGCCTCGAACGCCAGCACGACGACCGCCGCTTCCAGCCGCGAGTACAGCCCGACGATCTCGCCCGGCTCCACGACGAGGCCAGTCTCTTCGAGCGTCTCGCGGACCGCGGCCTCGCCCACCGTCTCGTCGACCTCGAGGAAGCCGCCCGGCTGGGCCCACCAACCGCGCCCCGGCTCGATGCCGCGGCGGAGCAGCACCAGCTCCCCGGAAGACGTCACCGGGAGGGTCGTCACGACGAGCCGCGGGTTCACGTAGGCGATGTGGCCGCAGGACGGGCAGCCGAGCCGATCGCGGTCTTCGCCCTCGATCGGGCCGAACGTCAGCTCCGTGCCGCAGCGCGAGCAGTAGTTCAGCGACGCGGCCATCCATGGCGGGACCCCACCGCCGGATGGAATCGTCGTCGAACGAGCGTCCGGCCCGCGACCGAACTCGTCCAGGAGCTCGCCGACGTCCTGCGGGTCGACCCGCGAGAACCCGCCCGTGGTCACCGAAGCCGCACCGTCAGGCGAGGAGCGCCAGCACGGCCGCCCCGACGAGGGCAACCAACCCGACGACGCTCACGACCACCCAGGCGAGCCGGAACAGGCCCTTCGTCCGGTCGACGGGCATCCACGCCCAGGCGGAGCGCCAGATCCGGACGAGGGCGTCGGCGGTCGTGACGACCAGGAGCGGCGCCGCAACGACGACGCAGAGCTTGATCAGCGGGCTGCCGAGCGGGACGCCGACCTCGAGCGCGGTGATCGCGATCGCGCCGAGCAGGAGGACCGGCACCGACAGGAGGACGTAGTGCTTCTGCAGGGGTGTCGGAGCGGTCTCGGGAACCGATCGCTGCGGCAGGCCACGCAGGCTCGGCGGCAGGTTGACCGCCTGCCGGTCGAGGACGCGCATGCCCGGCTCCCAGCGCTCGTCGTCCATCGATCGAGTGTACGTCCGGGCTCGCGAAGGTCCGGCGGGCGAACCCAGGCCACCGACCGGGAGAACGCCGCTACAGGCCCTCGTTCGCCGCATCGGCGGCGATGTCGGCCGCCCCCTTCGCCCGCCGATCCGCGATCCGACCGCGCAGCGCCGGGTCGGACACGCCGAGGATCGCGGCCGCGAGCAAGCCCGCGTTCTCACCGTTGCCGACACCGACCGTCGCCACCGGCACGCCCTTGGGCATCTGGACGATCGCGAGAAGGGCATCGAGGCCGTCGGACACGCCACCGGACATCGGGACGCCGACGACCGGCCGCGTCGTCTGGGACGCGACGACGCCCGGCAGATGGGCGGCGAGCCCGGCGATCGCGATGACGACGTCGATCCCGCGGTCGTCGAAGGACGAGATCCAGCGCGCGAGGAGGTCCGGGGCGCGATGGGCGGAGATCACCCGCGTCTCGGACTCGACGCCGAGCTCCGTCAGGACCGCGGCCGCCTTCTCCGCGGCGGCGATGTCGCTGCGGCTGCCCACCACGATTCCGACCCGATGTCCGTCGGTCACCTGCTCCTCCATCGCAATCCTCCGGCGTCAGCCCGCCGGTTGGTCGGCGCGCGTCGGGGCGACGGCACCGGGCGCGCCGGCACCCTCGCCGATCGGGCCGATCGCGTTGACCGGCCGCGGGATCCCGAGCCGATCGAACATCTCGAGGATCCACTCCCCCTTTTCGGCCTGATAGCGCACCGCGTCCGTCGGTCCACCCTCGGGTCCGACGATCCCCGCCTTGATCGCCGCGTAGCGGTCGCGCAGCGCCTGGTCGGCGCGAAGCGCATCGCGGAACCGGATGTCCTTCGCCAGGTCGCCCGTCCCCCGCGGGTGGACGTGGAAGTGGATCCGGTACTCCTCGCCGTCGTGCCGGACCGAGCCCACGACCATCGGCCGGGTCGCCGGCCAGGGGTTCGGGCCCGGCTGCGGCCCGAACCCGAGCTCGTACAGCGCCCCGGTGATCGCCGGGATCTCCGCGGGATCCGCCTCCGTGCCCAGGTCAACGATCCCCTTGCCGGGGAGTCCCGGCACGGCCGTGCTGCCGATGTGCTCGATCGCCAGCTCCGGGCGGGCGGAGTGGACGATCGCGATCACCTGCTGCGCCACCTCCTCGACCCGGGGATCCCACGGCCGGACGAGGGCGGCGCGGCGCTCGTACGGCCCGATGGGAGAGGCGGTTGGGGGCACCCCGGCAGTGTAGAGTTCGCCGATCATGCGCCGCGTCCTCGGCCGACGCGTCCTCGCGGTGGACGTCGGCTAACTCGCCCCTCAGCTCGCCGCCGCGGACCGGGTCGTCGTCGACCTCGGAACCGGTGACGGTCGAGCCGTCCTCGACCGTGCCAGACGCGATCCGAGGACCTTCGTCATCGGCCTCGACGCGAACGCGTCCGAGATGGCCGAGGCGTCCGCTCGCGCCGCGCGGCCGATCGCGAAGGGCGGCCTCTCGAACGCGCTGTTCGCCGTCGCGGCTGCGGAACGTCCGACGGCCGAGCTGGTGGGCCGGGTCGACGAGCTGACGATCCGCTTTCCGTGGGGATCGCTGCTCCGCGGTGCGCTCGCCCTCGACGAGGATGCCGCCGCCGGCATCGCCGCCCTGCTCGCCCCGACCGGGATCGTGGAGATCCTGGTCTCCATCGCGCCTCGGGATGCGAACCGGGTCGGGGCCGGGCCGCTGAGCCTCGCCGACGGACCGGACCTCGAGGCGCGCTGGCGACGC
>JBPYEM010000366.1:0-4325 GCA_051985205.1 Candidatus Limnocylindrales bacterium
CTCTGCCGAACGGCGGGGTTCGAGCCGGTGCTGCATCCGCACGCCGGGACGTACATCGAGACCGCCGACGAGATCGCCCGCGTCCTCGACGCGATCGACCCGTCGATCGTGGGGCTGTGCCTGGACACGGGTCACTTCCGGTTTGGCGGCGCCGATCCGGCTCGAGCTGCCCGCGACTACCGCGACGTCATCCGGCACGTCCATATCAAGGACTGTCGGACGGCCGTGATGGACGAGGTCAAGGCCGACGGCCTGGGTCTGGAGGCGGCCCTCGCCCGGGGCGTGTTCTGTCCGCTCGGCGAAGGAGATTCGGGGATCGACGCCGTGATCGAGCAGCTCGTCGACGACGGGTACACGGGTTGGTTCGTGATCGAGCAGGATCAGTTCCTCGGGACGTCGGACACGCCCGAATCCGTCGTCGCCGGGCAGCGCGCGAATCGCGAGTACCTCCGGCGGCTGGGGCTTTGAGGACCGGCTCCGCGACACACGGCTGCAACCTCCGCCTCCGGAACCGAAGGCGCGGCGTCCGCCAAGCAGGAGCGAGGCTGGACTGACCCCCGAGACGCGAAGGGAGTCAGCCATGACCGATCTTTCCGGGATTCTCAACAATGCTGGCGGCGGCGGGCTCGAGAACCTGCTGAACCAGTTCAACCAGGGCCAGCACGACCAGGTGCCGGACCAGCAGGTCCAGCAGGCCTACGGTCAGGTCGCCACGCAGCTGCCGCAAGACCAGTACGTCCAGGCCGCGCAGGAGGCGTTCGACCGCCTGACGCCGCAGCAGCGCGAGGAGTTCGCCCGCCAGCTGCAGGCCAAGGCCCAGCAGCAGGGCATCAACGTCCAGGTTCCGGCCCAGGGCACGACCGATCCGGGCTCGCTGGCGACCGCCGTCGGCCAGGTCCATGCCGAGCAGCCGAACCTGCTTCAACAGATGTTCGCCCCGGGCGGCGTCTTCTCGAACCCGGCGGCCAAGGCCGCCCTCCTCGGGATCACCGCGATGGCGGCGCAGCGGCTGATGGGCAGCCGCCACTGATCCTCAGCACATCACGTCGAGGCTCGCCGGTTCAGCCGGCGGGCCTCTTCGTTTCTGCGGCTCCCGAGGCTACGCCCGGAGCGGATCGACCTGGATCTTCGGTCCCCGTCCCCACGACGGGTCGCGCTCGCCGGCCAGGAACGGCCCCACGCCCTCGAGGCCGACCACCGCGGTGACCAACGGACGCGGATCCACGGCGCCGGAGGCGAAGAGGTCGATCGCGCCGGTGAGGCCACCGGACCCGCTGAGGACGCCGACAGCGGTCACGTCCGCCAGGACGATCCGCCGGCTGTCCACCGGGCTCGGATTGCCGGAAAGGCCGATCCAGACGATCCGTCGACCGGGCTCGACCAGGCCGGCAGACCGTGCCGGCGACGCGGGATCGTTGGAGGCGTCGATGACCGCATCGAAGCGACCGGCCGACGGGTTGCGCTCGAGGACATCGCCCGACGCCACCGTCTCGAACTCCAGGGATTCGGCGAAGGCCTTCGATCGCCGGCTCCGCGCGGCGACCGTGACGTCGGCGCCCTCGGCCCGGGCGACCAGCGCGGCGAGCAGCCCGATCGCGCCGGCGCCGATGACCAACAGGCGCCGACCGGGTCGGAGATCCGCGGCGTCGACCGCTCGCCAGGCGTTGCCCGCAGGCTCGACGAGGGCGGCGATCGTCGGGTCGAGGTCCGCGGGGAGGGCATGGAGGGACCAGACCGGGACGCGGACCTGCTCGGCGAGCGCGCCCGGCCAGCCGCGCCGGATCCCGACCTCGTAGCGGTTCTCGCAGAGATGCTGGCGTCCATCGAGGCAGCGGTCGCAGACCTGGTCGCCGAGCATCGTGTCGCCCATCACGTGGCGCCCCAGCCAGGCGCGATCCACACCGTCGCCGACCGCCGAGACCGTTCCGGCCCATTCGTGGCCGATCCGGATCGGATACGTCGCCTCTCCGCTCGCGAGGTAGGCCATCGCGCCGGTGAAGAACTCGATGTCCGTGCCACAGACGCCGGCGCGCTCGACGTCCGACGACCACGTCGTCGCGGCCGGCGATCGGCCGCTCCACCTCCTCGACGACGGCGTCGCGGGGACCACGGATCACGAACGCGCGCATCGTCCCTGCCATCCCCGGAGCGTAGCGAGCGCCGCGGATCCGAACCGGGTCAGCGCGGCGTATCCACCCGTGCGGCGACCCTCGCCGCGAGAGACGCCTCCATCGGGGACCGAGGCCCCGCGACCGCCCTCCGTGTCGCGGGGCCTCGTCATAACCGGCCCGGCCGAGTCCGCCGGAATCCGACGCCGGCGGCGAGGCCACCGATTGGTAGGCTTCGGCGATGACCACGCTCGATCGCACGGACGAATCGACCGGGGCGGAGCTCGATCCGGCCCAGGTGCTGGGCGTCGGTGACCAGACGCCGGAGGCGTTCCGAGCCGCCGCGCATCGCGTCGTCGACCAGATGGCCGACTATCTCGCGCGGGTCGAGGATCTCCCCGTCCTGCCCGCGATCGCGCCCGGATCCGTCGCGGCGCAGCTGCCGTCGGGGCCGCCGGATGCTCCCGACACGCTCGATGCGATCCTCGGCGACGTCGTCCGCCTGATCGAGCCGAACGCGACGCAATGGCAGCACCCCGCGTTCTTCGCCTACTTCGCCTCGACGGCGTCGGCGCCCGGGATCCTCGGCGAGATGCTGATCGCCGCGCTCGCCCAGAACCCGATGCTGTGGCGCACCTCCCCGGCCGGAACGGAGCTGGAGCAGGTCGTCGTCGACTGGCTCCGCCAGGCCCTCGGGCTCCCCGTCGGCTTCGACGGTCTCCTCACGGATACGGCGTCGACGTCGTCGCTGATCGCCCTCGCCGCTGCTCGCCAGGCGGCGGGCATCGACGCCGCGAAGACGGGGATCGCCGGGCGTTCGGACGTGCCCGCGCTCCGCGTCTACTCCTCGCAGGAAGCGCACTCGTCGATCGACAAGGCGTGCATGACGCTCGGGCTGGGCCGCGACTCGCTCGTCCGGATCCCGACGAACGAGCGCTTCGAACTTCGTCCGGATGCGCTCGAAGCGGCGATCGCGAGCGACCGCGCCGCCGGTCAGCGCCCGATCGCGATCGTCGCGACGGTCGGGACGACGTCGTCGACCTCGGTCGATCCCGTGGGGGCCATCGTGGAGGTCGCGGCCCGCGAAGGACTCTGGCTCCACGTCGACGCCGCATACGCGGGCGCCGTCGCGATCTGCCCGGAGCGACGAGAACCGTTCCGCGGCTGGGAGCGGGCGGACTCGATCGTGGTCAACCCGCACAAGTGGCTGTGGACCCCGGTCGACGCGTCACTCCTGCTGAGTCGGCGCCTCGACGTCGTCCGTGACGCGTTCAGCCTCGTGCCGGAGTATCTGCGGACCGTGGACGGGATCGGCGACGGCACGGAGCGCAACTACAGCGAGTACACGCCCCAGCTCGGTCGCCGCTTCCGCGCGCTGAAGCTGTGGATCCTCCTCCGCTGGTTCGGCCTGGACGGCTTGCGGCGTCGGATCCGCTTCCACCTGGAGCTCGCCCGCGAGCTCAGCGCCGCGATCGACGCCGAACCGGGGTGGGAACGGCTCGCCCCCGTGCCGTTCTCGACCGTCTGCTTCCGTCACGCGCCGGCATCGATCGCCGGCGACGAGGACGCGCTGACCGCCCATAACGCCGCCCTGATGGAAGCGGTCAACCGATCGGGCGAGGCCTTCCTCAGCCACACCAAGCTCGACGGCCGGTTCACGATCCGGCTCGCGATCGGCAATCTGCGCACGGAGCGGCGACACGTCGACCACGCCTGGGATCTGCTTCGAGCGGCCGCCACGGAGGTGAACGTCTGATGAGCTCGCCAGTGACCGTCCTGTACTTCTATCGAACGCGCTGGGGCGCCCACGACGAGTTCGTCAGCCTGTTCCGGAAGAACCACTGGCCGATCCTCCGCGAGCAGCTCAGGTCCGGCCGCTTCACGGCGGTGGAGATGTCGACGCCGCGCTTCCACGGCGACGGTCGTGCCGACTGGGACGTCCTCGTCTCGATCACGTATCGCGACTGGGCGGCGATGGAGGAGCACAGCGACGCGGACATCGCCGGCCGGCTCTACCCGGATCAGGCGACGTTCAAGCGCGAGGAGCAGCGTCGGTTCGAGCTACTCGAGGCGCATTGGGACGTGCCCCTGGACTCGCGGCCCCTCGAGTAGCCCCGCCGCTCTTGCGGCGGTTCAGCTCTTCGCGTCCGGCCCACCGCCTCCGGGCATCGCGCCGAGCTGTTTCATCAGACCCATCTGGTCGAGCTGATGCCAGTG
>JBPYEM010000367.1:0-5417 GCA_051985205.1 Candidatus Limnocylindrales bacterium
TGCCACAACGATCTGCTCAACGCGAACTTCATCGACGACGGCTCGCGGATCCGGATCGTCGACTGGGAGTACGCCGGCATGGGCGACCCGTTCTTCGATCTCGGCAACCTCAGCATCAACCATGAGCTGTCGGCGGACGAGGATGCCCAGCTCCTCGCCGATTACGACGGGACGGACCGCGACCACGATCGGCCGGCTCGCCTCGCGAGACTCGCGCTGATGCGCGTCGTCTCCGATTTCCGCGAGGCGATGTGGGGCGTGCTGCAGCAGGGGATCAGCTCTCTGGACGTCGACTTCGTCGCCTACGCGGGCGAGCATTTCGAGCGGCTGCTCTCGAACGCCACGACGCCTGCCTTCGAGCGAGCCCTGCGCGAGGCGGCAGGCTGAGAGCGGATTGGGGGGGACGGACACGCCCTTGCGAGCCGATTGGCGAGACGAGGCACGGCCTTGCGAGCCGATTGGCGGGGTTTGGCCCTCGACCGGACGACCCGGCACGTCTCGCCGACTAGGCTGACGCGGTGAACCCACGCCGATCGATGCGCGGCGACGCGATGCTCCTCGTCGTCGTCTTCGTGGCGACCCTCGTCATCCTCGCCGGTGGCTGGTCGCTCCTCGCCAATGACACCCGGGAGCCGTCACGGGCGACCCATCCTCCGTCCGCAGTCGCAGTCGGCGGATCTGCCCAGCCCGGCGACTCCGTCGGGGACGGCGGGGGTCCCGGCGCCGCAGGGCCGTCCCAGTTCGTTCCGAGCCTCAGCCCCGGTCCATCGGGCGAGCCCGCCACGGTCGTCCTGACCGGGGCCGGCGACATGGGCAAATGCGGCCTCGACGGCGCCAAGCAGACGTCCGACCTGATGTTGACGCAGCCCGGCTATTTCTTCACGCTCGGCGACGACGCCTATGAGAACGGCAGCCCCACGGAGTACGCCGACTGCTATGCGCCGACCTGGGGCCGGCTGGGCGACCGGATGATCCTTCCCGTCGTGGGCAACCACGACTGGCTGACGCCGGGAGCGGCCGGCTTCCGCGACTACTTCGGCGTCCAGGGCGAGCCGAGCGGCCGGACCTGGTATTCGATGGACCTCGGCGCCTGGCACATCATCGTCCTCGACTCGGATTGCTCGAAGGTCGGCGGCTGCAACGCGAACTCCGAGCAGGGCAAATGGCTGGCGGACGACCTCGCCCAGAGCACCGCGCACTGCACGATCGCGATGTGGCATCACCCCCGCTTCAGCTCCGGCGAGCACGGCGACAATCTCGGGACGGCACCGTTCTGGCAGATGCTCTACCAGGCCGGAACGGAGCTCGTCCTGAACGGCCACGATCACGACTACGAGCGGTTCGCGCCGATGGACCCGACCGGCACGGTCGTTCGGCCGGGCGGGATCCGGGAGATCGTCGTGGGCACCGGCGGCGGCGGGACGCGGCCATTCAACGCGACGGCGCCGAACAGCGAGTTCCGGCTCACCGGCACCTACGGGGTCCTGCAGCTGACCCTGCACCCGGCGAGCTACGAATGGCAGTTCATGCCGACGAGCGGCTCCGTGACCGACTCCGGGACGGCGCCCTGTCACTGATCGGGCGGATCCGCCCGCCGGGATGAGGCTCCGCCCGGACGGGGCCTGAGTCCCGCGCGACACGGCCTCACGCCAGGCGGGGCCGGCCGATACGCTGGCGCGCGTGGCAACGCATGCTCGGGCGGTGATCATCGGCGGGGGCGTCGGCGGGACGTCGGTCGCGTTCCATCTCGCCGAGCGCGGCTGGGGTGACGCCGTCCTGGTCGAGCGCGCCGAGCTGACGTCCGGCTCCACATTCCACTCGGCGGGGCTCGTCGGTCAGCTGCGGAGCTCGGTGACGCTGACGACGATGATGATGTACGGAGCGTCCCTCTACCGGCGCCTCAAGGACCTGACCGGCGTCGATCCGTCCTGGCACGAGGTCGGCTCGCTCCGGCTGGCCTCGTCGAAGGAGCGGTACGAGGAGCTCCAGCGCCAGGCGAGCTGGGCGAAGACGTTCGGCCTGCCACTCGCGCTGATCACGGCGGCGGAGGCCCAGCAGCGGTTCCCGTTGATGTCCACCGAGGGCGTCCTGGGCGCCGTCTGGCTGCCGACCGACGGCTGGCTCGATCCGTCGGGCCTTGCCCAGGCGCTGGCCGCCGGCGCCCGACGGGGCGGGGTGACGATCCGGACACGAACCCGCGTCGTCGCGATCGCGGTGGAGCGCGGCCGCGTCACCGGGGTCACCGTGGAGCTCGCGGATGGCTCTCGTGAGGAGATCCGGACGGACGTCGTCGTCAACGCCGGCGGGATGTTCGCCCCGGAGATCGGCCGGCTCGCCGGCGTGACCATCCCGATCATCCCGATGGCCCACCAGTACCTCTTCACGGACGCGATGGCCGGCGTTCACGCCGGCCTGCCGCAGCTTCGGGATCCCGACAACCTCGTCTACTTCCGCGAGGAGGTCGGGGGGCTGTGCATGGGCGGCTATGAGCGCAACCCGATGCCGTGGTCGCTCGATGGCGTGCCGGCGGACTTCAACGGCAAGCTCCTCGCGCCGGACTGGCCGCGCTTCGAGGAGATCATGGCCGGCGCCGCCCGGCGGGTCCCGACGATCGCCGACGCCGGGGTCTCGCGAATGATCAACGGCCCGGAGGGCTTCACCCCGGACAACGAGTTCATCCTCGGCGAGAGCGACGTCCGAGGCTTCTTCGTCGCGGCCGGCTTCTCGGCGCATGGGATCGCCGGGGCGGGTGGGATCGGCCGCCAGGTCGCCAGCTGGATCGTCGACGGCGAGCCGGAGCTCGACCTGTGGCACATGGACATCCGCCGGTTCGGCGGCCAGCACTGGCGGTCGCGAGCGTGGACGCTCGGGCGCGCGACCGAGGTCTACGCGACCTACTACGACATCCATTATCCGAACGAGGAGCGGCTGGCCGGGCGCCCGCTCCGAACCGCGCCGGCGTACGACCGGCTGGCCGCGCTCGGCGCCGTCTTCGGCGAGAAATCGGGCTGGGAGCGGGCGAACTGGTTCGAGCCGAACGCCGACGACCCACGGTTCGGCGGGCGGCCGGCTCTCGAGCAGCTCCGGCCGCGGGGCTGGGCGGGCCAGCATTGGAGCCCGGCCATCGCCGCGGAGGCGCTGGCGACCCGTCGGGACGCCGCGATCTTCGACGAGACCAGCTTCGCCAAGATCGAGATCGTCGGCTCCGGGGCCTGCGCCTTCCTGAACCGGATGGCCGCGAACGACGTCGACGTGCCGGTGGGCCGGGTCGTCTACACGTCGCTCCTGAACCGCCGCGGCGGAATCGAGTGCGACCTGACGATCACGCGCCTCGCCCCGGATCGCTACTTCCTCGTGACGGGGACCGCGTTCGGCCAGCATGACCTCGCCTGGCTGCGGAGCCACCTGCCGGAAGACGGCTCCGTCCAGCTGAACGACCTGACCTCCGGTCGGGTCTGCTACGGCATCTGGGGACCGCGAGCCCGGGACGTCCTCGCGCCGTTGACGAACGACGACCTCTCGACCGCGGCGTTCCCGTACCTGACGGGTCGGCCGATCACGATCGGTCGGGTGCCCGTGCTCGCTCTTCGGGTCACCTATGTCGGCGAGCTCGGCTGGGAGCTGTACGCCCACACCGAGTTCGGCATCGCGCTCTGGGAGACACTGCTCGCGGCCGGTCGCGATCACGGGTCGATCCCGGCCGGCTACCGGGCGATCGATGCACTGCGTCTGGAGAAGGGCTATCGCGTCTGGTCGAGCGACATCACGCCGGACGAGACGCCGTACGAGGCGGGGCTCGGCTTCGCGGTCGCGCTCGACAAGGGCGGCTTCATCGGCCGCGAGGCGCTCGTCGCGGCCAAGGCGGCCGGACCGCGGAAGCGGCTGCGTTGCCTGGTCCTCGACGATCCCGGCTCCGTCTGCCTGGGCAACGAGCCGGTCCGGATCGGCGGCGAGATCGTCGGCCGGGTGACGTCCGGCGGCTACGGCTACGCGGTCGAGCGGTCGATCGCCTATGCCTACCTGCCGCCGGATGCGCCGATCGGGACGCGGGGCGAGATCGACGTCTTCGGTGAGTGGATCGGGTTCGAGGCCGTGCGGGAGCCGCTCTGGGACCCGACGAACGAGCGGATCCGGGCCTGATGGAGGACGTTCGCGCGGAGGGTGGCGCCTGGTCCGCGACGCGTCGCCGCGCCGACGACGGGGAGCTGGCCGACTGGCTCGCCTTCTGTCACGAGACCTGTGACCAGGCCGACCGCCTCGCCCTCGACGCCTTCCGGACCGAGCTGCTCGTCGAGCGCAAGGCGGACGGCTCGTTCGTCACCGCCGCGGACCGCGCGGTCGAGCGGGCGATCCGCGATCGGATCACCGCTCGCTACCCCGGCCACGGGCTGATCGGCGAGGAGTACGGCGAGACCGAGGCGGGATCCGGCGGCGAGCGCTGGTACATCGATCCGATCGACGGCACCCACAATTTCCTGCGCGGGGCGCCGCTGTTCGGGACGCTCCTCGCGGTCGAGCGTGACGGCGAGATCCAGGTCGGGATGATGAGCGCCCCGGCCCTCGGTCAGCGGTGGTACGCGTGGCGGGGTGGGGGAGCGTGGGTCGTGGGCGGCCCGGCGAACCCGCCGGAGCCGCGGCGTCTGACGGTGTCATCGATCGACCGACTCGACCGGGCACAGGTCCTCTTCCGATCGATCCGGGACATGGAAGCGTCGCGGGTCGCCGCCGGGTTCGACCGCCTGATCCACCAGACCTGGCGGGAACGCGGGTTCGGCGACTTCTGGGGCTACACGCTCGTCGCGGACGGCGTCGCCGAGGCCTCGTTGGAGCAGGATCTGTATCCGTGGGACCTGGCCGCCCCGTGGATCATCGTCGAGGAGTCCGGCGGCCGGATCACGGACTTCGACGGCCGGCGGAGCCTCGGGCGAGGCGAGGGGTTCGCCTCGAACGGCCTCCTCCACGAGGCGGTGCTGTCCGTCCTCACGACGAGCTGAGCGCGCCCCGGGCGACCCCGCCGCTCGCTGGAGAACACAAATCGCAACCGGAGTCCGCCGGCTCGGTCACGTCGAGCCTGAGCACGAATTCCGGATTGACACGCCTGTCAGTTGTCTGACATCTTACGTCGCATGCCGCCGACGGCTCGCACCCGCACCCGGACTCCCCGCTTCGTGGAGGTCCGTGGCGAGGTCCTGACCGACCTCGCCGAGAGCTACCAACCCGGCGATCGCCTGCCGTCAGAGCCGGAGCTCGCCAACGCGTACGGCGTGAGCCGGCCCACGATCCGGGAGGTCCTCCGAAGCCTGGAGGGGGACGGCCTGGTCCGCCGCGTCCACGGCGTTGGCACGTTCGTCACCCAGGTTCCGCCGACCGTCTCGAGCCGGTTCGACTTGGACCTCGGTGTCACCGAGGCCGTCGCC
>JBPYEM010000368.1:0-3840 GCA_051985205.1 Candidatus Limnocylindrales bacterium
AGGCGACCCCCATCCCCGCGGTCGTGTTCGCGTCGGAGGCGCCACCGGTCGCCGCGTCGTTCGCCGCGAACCCGAGACGAGCGGCGAGAGCCGCCGGGTGCTCGACGAGCCGGCCGGAGCGCTCCAGCTTCTCCATCGGCCACCACCGGGCCATCTCGTCGAGAGTGGCAGTCGTCTCCGGCACGACGAGCGACCCGAGCATCGCCCGGATCTCGGCCTCGGCCGTCTCGAGATCCGCGCGGCGGACGGCCCGCAGGTCGACCTCCAGCGAGCAGCGCTCGCCCACGACGTTCGGCCGCGTCCCGCCCTGGATCACGCCGACGTTCACCGTGACGCCGTCCCATCGGCCGTTCAGCGCGTGGAGCCGGCTGACGAGGTCCGCCCCAGCAAGGATCGCCGAGCGGCCCTTCTCAGGCTCGACACCTGCATGCGCAGCCCGACCGTGGACCGTGATCCTGGCATCCAGGATGCCCTTCCGCGACGAGACGATGTCGCCGTTCGCGCGGGCGCATTCGAGCACGAGACAGGCGTCCGTCGCCGCGGCGATCTCCCGGATGTGCGGCGTCGACGTCGGCGAGCCGATCTCCTCGTCCGGGTTCGCGACGAACGTGATGCGCTCGAACGGCAACGGACCCCGCGCCGCAAGCGCTCGCATCGCATACAGCCCGGCCAGGAGACCGGACTTCATGTCGGTCACGCCGGGGCCGCGGGCGATGCCGTCGGCGTCGATGGCGAACGGCCGCTCGCCTGCCGTGCCCGGGTCGAACACGGTGTCCATGTGGCCGATCAGGAGCAGTCGGGGGCCGCCGATCGTGCCGCGCTCGCCGCCCCAGGTGCCGATCACCGTCGCCCCGAGGCGCCCGGCAGGGTCCGGCCGCGTCTCGACCGAGGCGCCGGCCGAGCGCAGGAAGTCCGCGACGAACGCGCCGACGCGGTCGACTCCCGCGGGCGTGTACGACCCGCAGTCGATGTTCACGAGACGCTCGAGGTCGGCGAGGAAGGCGGGCTCGGCCGCGTCGGTCTCCGCCCGGATCGCCTGGAGCTCGTCCGCGCCGACCGCCGACCCGGGTTCCGTAATCGTGTCCACCGGCGAAGTCTAGGGGCGACGACCGACCTGCGAGGCGACCGATCGGAGCGCGAAGCGCGGCGTTATCCTGCCCGGACCGTGCGTCTCGTCGAGATCCGGCTGCTCGAGGGCCCGAACGTGTACCGGCTGGAGCCGGTCGCGAAGATCGAGGTCGCGATCGGGCGGCGCCGGACGTGGTACGGCCAGCGAAGCCCGGGCCGGCACGCGCTCGTGCGGCTCGGCGCAACCGTGCCGGCTCGCGAGTGGCCGCTCGAGATCGACGCCCTGGTGGGCTGGGTCCGACGCCTCCGGGCCGACCACGAGGAGGGCGTGGGCGGGGTCGAGGTCCATCGGTCGTCCGATCCCGGCCACTGGATCGTCACGTTCCCGTGGATCGGCGCGGAGCGGACGCGGACGATCGCGGAGGCGGCACTTGCCCTGGCCGACCGTGACGTCTCGCCGGCTCGTCGTGCCCGGCTGACCGGCGCCCAGGAGCGGCTGCTCGCCCGGTGGGAGGCGAAGATCGCCGATGCCCGGGCCACCCCACCCGCCTGGATCCGCGACGCGGATCGCCGGATCCCGGTCGTGTCGATCACCGGGACGAACGGCAAGAGCACCGTCACCCGGCTGACGACCCACATCCTCAAGCTCGCCGGGAAGCGCGTCGGCACGACGACGTCCGACGGCGTCCTCGTCGACGAGCGCCTCGTCGAGCCGGGCGACTGGACGGGGCCCGGCGGGGCGGGGCAGATCCTTGGGCGGTCGGATCTGGATGTCGGCGTCCTCGAGACGGCGCGCGGCGGCATCGTCCTGCGGGGGATGGGCTACGAGTCGAACGACGCCAGCGTCGTCACGAACGTCTCATCCGATCACCTCGATCTCCAGGGCATCCACACCCTGCCCGAGCTGGCCGAGGTGAAGTCGACCGTGGCGCGGGCGACGAAGACCGATGGCTGGGCGGTGCTGAACGCGGATGACCCGCTCGTCGCCGCGATCGCCCGACGGCTGCGGTCCCACGTTGCCGTCTTCTCGATCGGCGGGAGCACCCCGGGGAGCGCCGTCGTCCGGCGCGTCGTGGCCGGCGGCGGCCGGGGCTACGTCCTCCGCGATGGCTGGCTCGTCGAGATCGATGGCAGCCACACTGCCGATCCGACTTCGACGGTCGGGGCTCGGGATCGAACGAACGGCCATGGGAGTCCAGGTCGAGGCACCCGGGGCACGCCGGTCGAGCACCGGATCATCGAGGTCGAGCGCGTCCCGATCACGCTGGGCGGTCTCGCCCGCCACAACGTCGCGAACGCGCTCGCCGCGGCCGCAGCCGCGCGTGGCCTGGGGGTGACCCTCTCCCAGCTCCGCGACGGGCTCGCCGACTTCCAGCCGTCGTCGGAGCGGTCGCCAGGCCGGCTGAACCTGTTCCGGCTCGGGGCGCGGATCGTGATCGTGGACTTCGCCCACAACGAGGCCGGGGTCAACGCGGTGCTGGACGTCGCCGAAGGGATCGCCGGTGGCGCGGCCGGGCGCACCGCGCCGATCACCGTGATCGTGGGAACCGCCGGGGACCGGCCCGACGACACGCTGCGCGGGATCGGACGGATCGCCGCGCGGCGGGCGCAGCGCGTCGCGATCAAGGAGACGCTGAAGTACCTCCGCGGCCGAAGCCGCGAGTCGGTCGTCGGCGAGATCATGGCGGGCATCGCGTCCGCGCGCCGGCCCACGACCGACGTCGCGGTCTACGAATCCGAGACCGCCGCGCTCCGCGGAGAGCTGGCCAGAAGCGACGGCGGGAGCAAGCCGGAGAGCCCGCGCGTCATCGTCCTGATGTGCCATGAGGAGCGCGAGGAGGTCTTCGCGCTCCTGGCGGAGCTGGGGGCCCGGCCGGTCGACGTCGGTGCGGAGCTGACCACGCTCGTCCCGCGGATGCAGGCGCGGCCGAGAAGCGGCTGACGCCGCCCCGGCGAGGCGACGCTACCCTCGGACGGGTGGCCAGCCGTGGACGTCGAGGCGTCGGGAGAACCGCATGACCGGCGTCTCATCGTCGCGAAGCGCCAGCTTGAGCCCCGCAGCCTCGATGAGCTCCTTGGCACCGCTCATCGTGCAGCCCGCCGGCTGAAGCGGCCACGGCTGATGGTCGATCTCGCTTCGCCAGACGTGTCCGCGGCCGTCGACGCTGAACAGCCGCCGCCGGTCCGTGGACCACTCGTCGAACGAGCCGGGCCCCCCGGGCTCGATCGGGCCGTCCGGCCAGAATCGGGTCGAGAAGCGAAGCCTGCCGCGACGCAGAAGGACCTCCGAGAACCCGGTCACGTGGCGGCGGGACGACATCGTCCCGTGGTGGTACGGGAGATGGAACACCGAACGGCCGCCCACGACCGTCGGCCATGACGCGGCGTCGAGGCTGAAGAACCAGACGCCTGGCAGGCCCCGATGACGAACGTAGGTCCGAACGTTGACCTCGGGAAAGCGGCTGAACCGTGGGAACGCGGGCACGCCTCGAGGCGCGACGTCGGCCATCGTGAACGGGACCACCCCGACCCACGGCCGACCCTCGAACGTTTCGAGCTCCAGGCCCTGCGGGAGACGTGCCTGGACGCTGTCGGCGTCGACGGGCCAATGGACGAAGAGCAAGTCGAGCCAGCGCATCCGGAACAACCAGGGCGAGGTCATGGGGCGGTCATCGTCGTCAGCATGGCGTGGAGGTGGCGAAAGGTCGGCGCGGCGCCCTCGGTCACGTTGGACAGCACGACGATGCGGGCATCGAGGGCGGCGTAGACATA
>JBPYEM010000369.1:0-3367 GCA_051985205.1 Candidatus Limnocylindrales bacterium
GCCTGGAACCGCTCGAGCTCGATCGTCGCCTGCTCAAGCATCGCCTCCGCCCGGTCCCAGCTGCCCTTGACGGCGACGACCTCGGCCCGATGGATCCGGCAGATCCCCGGAAAGCCCTCGAGCGACATCTTCTCGCAGTACCGCTCCGTCGCCTCGATCCATTCGCTCGCCCGTCGATAGTCCGTGACGTCCCGGCAGGCCGCGATCATCGCGCACGCCGTGAAGCCGCTGGTGAATGGCGACAGCTCGCCGTTGACCGCGGCGATCGACGCCTCCTCCATCAGGGCCAGACCCTCCGAGGTCGCCCCGTTCGCCATCTTCAGGTTGCCCAGGCTGATCTGGGCCGTCGCCGTCAGATCCGAATCGTGGGCCGCCGCGCCGATCGCGATGGCGCGCTCGGCGAGCACCAGCGCGCCGTCGAAGTCGCCGGCCGACGCAGCTGCCTCGCTCGAGATCAGGGCCAGGTATCCGTGGGCGTACGTCTCGCCGTCGATGCCGATCAGTCGCTCCGCCCGGCGCTTCCACGCCGAGGCGATCGCCAGGTTGCCCCGGTACCCGTTGAAGCGGGCGATGTCCGCCGCCAGGAAGGCCGCCCGGACATGGTTGCCGGCGGCCTCGTACCGCTTGAACGCCCGCTCCTTCGCATCCTGCTGGACCTCGGGCCGGGCAACGAAGAACGCCGCGAGGGCAAGGGTCTCCAGGGCCGAACCGTCAAGCGCGTTCGGATCGGCCTGGTCGGCCGCATGGAGGACCTCGAAGGCGCGCTGCCACTCATGTTGGGCGAAGGCCGTCTCCGCGCTCGTCAGCGCGTCCGCAACCGTGTCAGGCGGCGGGGCCTCGTCGGCATCCGGCGCGGCCGGCTCGGCATCGGGCGCGGCCGGAATGGTGCCGGACGGGATGGTGCCGGGCGGCGATGGCGCACCCTCGGTCATGCCGACGATTGTGCCACTGCCCGCCCGGCCGTCCGATCAGCGGCGTTCCCCCCGCGCGAAACGCGTCACCGACGACCTCGCCGCGAGCGGATCAGAACGAGAGGAGCCGGTCGAAGAAGGAGCGGTAGCGGCGGAGGGCGACGCGGAGGTCCTCCGTCGAGACGTCATCGCCGCGCGACCACTGCCGCTCGAGAGCCTGGCGCTCGGTCGCGAAGCTGTCCGCGAGGCGCTTCATCACCTCCGCGACGAGAGCATCGGCCCCCTCCACCGACGAACGCGGCTCGTCGACGAAGCCGGCCTGAACGTCGGTCCATCGGTCGCGAAGATCGGTGGTTGCCGACTCATCGAACAGCGGCGCCACCCGCTCGCCGTCGACGTCGCGGCCCGCGGCATCGGCGGTCGTCGAGGCGCGGTCGTCGGTCGTGGTCGCTGCGTCCGCGCCGCCCGCGCCGTTCGCCGCGCTCGAGCGGCCCGCCGCGATATCCGCCGTCGAGAGCGGTTCGCTCCCCGCGTCGGGGTTGGCTGCGCGGGTCGCGTCCCGATCGGCGACGATCTGGTCTGCCGTGCGCTCGTCGCCTGTACGGCGATCGCCGCCGGTCTGGCTGTTCTGGTCCGTCCTCGTCTCGGTCACGATGCCCTCCTGGTCAGCTCGGGTTCGGGATTCGGGGTTCGGGAATCGGGCTCCGTCGGTCGTCCGTCGCCGGAGCCGTCGAGGAGGTCCTCGAACAGCGCCCGGTAGTGGACCATCGCCTGCCGGAGCTCCTCCGTGTCGGTGGTCACATCGCTCCGCCGGCTCGCGATCGCGTGCGCGGCGCGGTAATGCTCGACGACGGCCGGATGCCCGACCGACACGTCCGCGACGCGCTGGTCGAAGTCCGCGACGGGATAGCCGCGGGCCTGCATCACCTGGCCAATGAGCTGGTCGGCCGCCGTGATGGCCGAGCCGGGGGCGTCGACGAACTCCGCCTGGACGTCACGCCATTCACGCGCGAATCGATCGCGGTCATCCGGTGCCAACGGTCGGATATTGAGCGCGTCCACGCGCTCCTTGCGCTCGCGCAGCTCGGCTTCGGCCGCGCGACGGTCGCCCGTCTCGTCGACTGTTCGCCGGTACTCCGGGCCGAACGTGCTCCGGAGCTGATCGGTCCGGCGTCGCTCGTAGAGCAGCCAGCCGACGACGACGAGCAGGACGACGATCACGAGCACCAGCAACAGGGTCGGGGTCATCGGGATGCCTCCATTGGGTCTTCTAACAGGAGGCACCACGACGTGTCGCGGTCGGTCCCGCGCGATCGGCCGGTCCGTGTCGAACGTCTCGCAGCCGCCCGGGGCACGGCCGCGACGCGAAGCACTGCGACGCCGCCGCAAGAGTCGGGGCCGCGCGCTCAGGCCAGGCCTGAGCCAGCGGCCTGCAGCATCGATCCATGACGACCACCGAACGCGCGCCCGCCGACCGCCTCGCCCATCCGAACACCGGGACCACCCGCCAGCTCGTCGATCCGCGGAACGCGTACCCGCGGCCGCCGTTCCCGCGCCAGAAGCAGGAGCTGCCCGGCAAGGACTACCTGCTCGACCCGAAGCCTGACCATGGCGAGGAGTCCTATGTGGGTGCCGGGCGGCTCGCCGGGCTCGCGACGATCGTGACGGGCGCGGACAGCGGGATCGGCAAGGCCGTCGCGATCGCGTTCTCCCGGGAAGGGGCGGACGTCGTCGTCGCGTACCTCGACTCGCACGACGACGCCAAGGAGACGATCGACCTCGTCGAGGCCGAAGGCCGGCGGGCGATCTCGATCCCCGGCGACCTCCAGGACGAGGACCACTGCCGTCGGGTCGTCGAGCGGGCTCGGGACGAGCTTGGCCGGATCGACGTCGTCGTGAACGACGCCGCGTATCAGCAGCGGTGGGCAACGGTCGAGGACGTCTCGACGGCGGAGTGGGAGCGAACGGTCCGGACCAACCTCACCGCGACGTTCTGGATGTGCCGCGAGGCGGTCCGGTCGATGGAGGCGGGCGCCTCGATCATCAACGTCAGCTCGATCCAGGCCCAGGAGCCGTCACCGAACCTGCTGGCCTACGCGACGACCAAGGGCGCGCTCGTGACCTACTCGCAGGCGCTGGCGAAGATGCTCGCCAAGCGCGGTATCCGGGTGAACGTCGTGGCGCCGGGGCCGGTCTGGACCCCGCTCGTCGTGGCCACGACGGACCCCGAGCGCGTCAGCCAGTTCGGCGCAGACACGCCACTGGGCCGGCCGGCCCAGCCGGCCGAGCTCGCGCCGGCCTTCGTCTATCTCGCCTCGCCGGGCGCCTCATACGTCACCGGCGCGGTGATCCCGGTCACGGGGGGCGAGATCTTCGCCTAGTCGTCGGTGGCGGGACCGTCGGCCAGCACCAGGCCGGAGCGCGATCGCCTCCGAGGACTGACGGTCTCGCCTCGG
>JBPYEM010000370.1:0-2070 GCA_051985205.1 Candidatus Limnocylindrales bacterium
CGCATGTAGCCGCGGCCGCCGAAGACCTGCACGACGCGATCGGCACAGCGCCAGGCGGCCTCGGACGCGAAGAGCTTCGCGAGCGACGCCTTCGCGTGGATGACCTTCGGATCGGCGCCCGCGTCGACGAGCGCCGCCACCTCCCGGGTCAGCAGCCGCGCGGCGCTCGCGTCCGCCGCAGAGTCGGCGAGCGGGAACGAGACGCCCTGGAAGTCGTAGATCCGCTGGCCGAACTGGACCCGTTCGGTCGCCCACTCGACCGCCAGTCCCAGCAACCGCTCCATCGCGCCGCCGCAGCGCGCCCCGATGTGGATCCGCTCCTCGACGAACCACTCGTTCGTCAGGTCATCCGCCTGCCCGACCTCGCCGAGCACCGCCGACGCCGGCACCCGGACGTCGTGCAGCGTGATCTGGGGGTGGCGGTCGGCGAACGTGTGGGTGTAGTCGGGATCGTGGCTCACCGTCACGCCCGGCGTCTCGTAGTCGACGAGGAAGAGGGTGGGCCGCCGCTCGTCGCCGTCCACGACGTGGCAGTGGAAGATCATGAAGTCCGTCTCGTCCGGCGGCCCGGTGACGAACCATTTCTCGCCGTTGAGGACGTAGTCGACGCCGTCGCGGACCGCCGTGGCGGCAAGCGCTCGGGCATCCGAGCCGGCGCCGGGTTCCGTGATCGCGTAGCTGCCAAAGCGCTCGCCGCGCATGCTCGGCTCGAGGTAGCGGCGCCGCTGCTCGTCGTCACAGTGGATCAGCGCGTTGTACGCGCCCGGAATGAACGACCAGAGTCCGCCCGTGGCCTGACCCAGCTGCTCGTGGACGACGACCTGATCCATGGCTGACCAGCCCTGCCCGCCGAGCTCGGGAGGGAACGACCCGCCCTGGAGACGAGCATCGATCGCGGCTCGCTTGAGCTCGTCCCGAGTGGCGGCCGGCAGCCGTCCGCCGGATCGCTCGAACTCCGCCTCGAGGGGCTGGAGACAGTCGGCGACGTAGGCGCGAGCCCGCGCCTGGAGCTCGATCTGCTCGGGACTGAGGGCGAGGTCCACGGGCCGAGGATGACCGGTCGGAGTCGCTCGCGGCGGCGCGCGTCCCGATCGACGGGACGCCCGTCTCCTAGCGAGGAGCATCTCCGGAAGGCGACGCCGTAAGGATGAGCCGGGGACCGGGGAGCGACGACCCGGCCTGAACGTGCGAGGTCGAACACGCGACCGGCGCGCGACTGAACGCCGGGCGGGAACCGTCGGCGCCGTCAGCCGCCGAGCGTTCTGCGTCGCTCCTCGTATTCGGCGGAGTCGATCTCGCCGCGGGCGTACCGCTGGCGCAGCAGCTCGAGCGCGGTGTCCTGCGTCGGCGCGCCGGGGTGATCGCGGTCCGCCGCGTTCTGACGGAGCAGCCACCCGGATCCCGAGGAAGATCAGGGTGAGGATGCCACCCCAGAACGCGACGATGACGAAGACGATCAGGAGTTCCGCAAGCCCGAAACCCGGAAACCCACCGATGACCATCTCTCCCCCTCCCTCACGACCCGGTCAGCTCGGCCAGGCCAGCACCATGATCCGGAGCTCCGTCATGTCGTCGATCGCCCAGCGAAGACCCTCGCGGCCGAGGCCGGAGTCCTTCACGCCGCCATACGGCATGTGGTCGACCCGATAGGCCGGGACGTCGTTGACGATCACGCCGCCGACCTCCAGGCCGTGGAACGCCCGCCAGGCGTGATCGAGGTCGTTCGTGAAGATCCCGGTCTGCAGCCCGAACATCGAGTCGTTGACGCCGCGGATCGCGTCCTCGATGTCGCGGAACTTGAAGGCGACCGCGAGGGGCGCAAAGGCCTCATTGGAGCAGACCGCCGCGGTCACCGGCACGTCCGTGAGGATCGTCGGTGGGAAGAACGTTCCGTCCGCCTTGCCGCCGAGGAGCGCCTCTCCGCCCGCGGCCAGCGCCTCGTCGACCCAGCGCTGGGTCCGGGACGCAGCGTTCTGGTCGACCATCGGCCCGACGTCCGTCTGCGGGTCGAGCGGGTCGCCCAGCTTCAGGCCCTTCGCTGCCTCGATGAGCTTCGGGATGAACGCATCC
>JBPYEM010000371.1:0-3495 GCA_051985205.1 Candidatus Limnocylindrales bacterium
AACACGCTGCGCGCCGTCGTCCAGCAGTACCGGACCGCGTACACGGAGGAGCTGGCACGCTGGCAGGCGCTCCGGACGGAGCTCGACGCCGCGGAGCGGGGACCCCGCGACCAGCCGGTCCGGCTGCGCTCGCTGCCCGACCCCGGCGAGGACGTGGACGAGCCGGAGGCGACTGCCGCGTTCGACCTCCGCGGGGCTGAGATCGTGGCCCGGAAGAACGGGCTGCGCGAGGAGCTCGAGCGCGTCGGCCGGAGCCTGGGGCAGCACCAGACGGAGCTCGCGAAGCTCGAGATCGGGATCCGCAACCTCGAGACGACCTGGCTGTTCCTGGAGCGGGGCGACACCAGCCTGATCTCGGAGGGTCCGGACGGCCTGCCGACGGACGTCCAGATGCGGATCGTCGAGGCCCAGGAGTCCGAGCGGTCGCGCCTTGCCCAGGAGGTCCACGACGGACCGGCCCAGGTCCTCTCGAACGCGATCTTCCAGGTCGAGTACATCGAGCGGGTCATCGACGGGGACCTGCGCACCGCGAAGACGGAGCTGCGCTTCCTGCGCGACCTGCTCCGGCGCGAGCTCGGCTCCGTCCGGACCTTCATCAGCCAGCTCCGGCCACCCGTGCTCGACGAGCTCGGGTTGGACGGAGCGATTGCGGATGCGATCGGCCGGGTGACGGCCCTCACCGGGCTGGCGATCACGTCCGAGCTGAGCGCACCGCCGGACCGGCTCAGCCCGGCCCAGCAGACGGTCGTGCTGCGCGTCCTGCAGGAAGCACTGCAGAATGTCCGCAAGCACGGCGCGGCCTCAGCCGTCACGGTCGCCAGCGCGATCGACGGTGACGAATGGGTCCTCGCCGTCCGCGATGACGGCCGTGGGTTCGACGTCGGAGCGGTGGCCGCCCGGGGGCGGCGGAACTTCGGCCTCCAGTTCATGCGTGAGCGCGCAGAGCTCATCGGCGCCCGTTTCGAAGTGCATTCGCGGCCGGACGGTGGCACGCTGGTCCGGCTCGCGATCCCGGTGGGAGCAGAGGAGAGCAGCTGATGGCGTACTCGGGACCTGAACGGCGTCGCGGCGGACCGGATCGCCGGGGCGACGGAGAGACGACGAAGATCCTGATCGTCGACGACCACGCCCTCTTCCGCGTCGGGATCAGCAACATCCTCGAACGCGAGCCGGACTTCGAGGTCGTCGGCGAGGCGGACGACAGCCGATCCGCGGTGGATCGATCGCTCGAGACGTCGCCGGACATCATCCTGATGGATCTGTCGCTGCCGGCGCCGGGTGGGATCGAGACGACGCAGCGGATCAAGCGCGAGCTGCCGTCGACCGGGATCATCGTTCTCGCGGTCAGCGAGGACGAGGACGCGCTCTTCGACGCGATCAAGGCGGGCGCGGCGGCCTTCATCCTGAAGGACGTGGGGCCGGACGACCTCGTCACGATCATCCGGCGTGTCGTCTCCGGCGAGTACCTGATCAACGACAAGGTCTTCTCGAAGCCCGCGGTCGCGTCGCGCGTGCTCAAGGAGTTCCGCGAGCTTGCGGTCTACGGCCAGGAGGCGGCCCCGATCTTCGCCCCGCTGTCGCCGCGCGAGGTGGAGATCCTCGACAACATCGCCCAGGGCATGACGAACAAGCAGGTCGCCTACGCCCTGTCGATCAGCGAGCAGACTGTCAAGAACCACATGAGCTCGATCCTCCGGAAGCTGTCCGTCAACGACCGGACCCAGGCTGTCGTCTACGCCATGCCGCAGGGCTGGATCCGGATGCCGGAGGACTGATCGGCCGCCGTGGCGTCTGCGAACCGCGATCCGGCCGACGACGGCCACGAGGCGTCGCCGGCTGACCTCGCGACGCGTCTCGAGACGGAGCTCCGCGGGATCGACCACGAGCTCACGGAGATCGAGATGCTCGTCGCCCAGGCCCGGACCGAGGCCGGGCGTCACGAGCAGAAGCGGACGCAGGCCGCGGACAAGCTGACCTCTGGCGTGGCGATGCCGCAGGAGGATGTCGTCTCGCTGAACCAGCAGCTCGTCACCCTGACCCGGCGGGCGGCGGTGATGGAGGCGCAGGTCGACGTCCTCGAGGGGAAGCAGAAGACGGTCAGCCGGTTCCGCGATCTCCTCGCGGATCTCGCGGCCGAGTACAGCGGTGTCCGCCCAGATGTCCCGCAGCTCGCCGCGGGCGCGGGCGCGGGCGCCGCCGCGGCGGGCGGCGACGCCGGCGCACCGATGTCGCGCATCGTGCTGAACGCCCAGGAGGACCTCCGCCGGGAGATCGCTCGGTCGATGCACGACGGGCCGGCGCAGAGCCTCACGAACATCGTCCTCCAGGCCCAGATCGTCGAGCGGCTCCTGGGCCGGGACCTGGAGGGGGCGCGCGCCGAGATCCGGCTCCTGCAGTCGATGGTCCAGCAGACCCTCGATGCGACCAAGACCTTCATCTTCGAGGTCCGGCCGATGGTCCTCGACGACCTCGGCCTCGTACCGACGCTGCGTCGGGCCGCGCGCGAGCGGGCGCAGCGGGCCGGGATCCCCGTCGAGTTCGAGTCCGTGGGCGCGGATCACCGTCTCGTCGTGGACCTCGAGAGCAGCCTCTTCCGGATCGTCGACGAGGCGCTCGCGGCCTATCTCGCGTCGCAACCCGACAGCGTCTCGGTCCATCTCGACTGGAGCGACGGCGTCGTCGTCGCGGACGTCGCCGCGCACCGCGCGCCGACGGAGGCGATCGCCGCCGCGGACCGTCAGGTCCAGGAGGCGATCGACGCGGCCGAGGCCGCCGGCAAGGACCTGCCGCCGGCCCTCGAGACGATGCTGGCGGACCGACGGTCGCAGGCAGAAGCTGCGGCAGTCGCCGCTCGTGAGGCCGCCGTCGCGGCGCTGCCGAAGTCGACCTGGCGGGAGATCCAGCAGCGGGCGTCGAGCACGGGGATCGCCGCGGAGCTGCTCGACGGCGGTGGCCGCCTCCACCTCCGGGCGGAGGGCGAGGACGCCGGCGACGTGATCGCAGCGGGTGCGGCCGGTGCCGCGACGGCGGGAGCCTGAGCGCGGCGGCGCTGCGCCTCCCGGCGGTGCCGTCCGTCGCCGTCTGGCCGAGCTCGGCGCCGTCGCCTGCCAGGGCCAGGGGATCGTCGAGTACGGGCTGATCCTCTCCGGCTCCGCGTTGCTGGCGATCGTCCTGCTCGTCTTCTTCGGCGGAACGCTGAGCGCGTTCCTGCAGGCCGTCGGCGACGCGATCGACGCGGCCACCTAGGGCGGTCCGTCGTGCCACCACCGGAGTTCGCGTCCGGTACCAATGGGCTAGTGGATTCCCGAGGTCCCTTTGCCATGATGGCCCGGCCCTCAACCGGGGGCTGAGTACTCATCGGGAGGCTGCCTCAATGGCGCTCGTTCATCAGTTCCTCGCCGCGATTCGTCGGGACGAGGAAGGCCAGGGTCTGGCGGAGTACGCCCTGATCCTCGCCCTCATCGCGATCGTCGCGATCATCGCGCTGATCTTCCT
>JBPYEM010000372.1:0-2489 GCA_051985205.1 Candidatus Limnocylindrales bacterium
TGTCAGCGTCCGGTGCGACGGAGACGTCGGGTTGGACCGGGTCAGCTCGCGGGTGCCTCCGCACGCTGCTCGAGGAGGCCGCCGATTGTCTCGATCAGGTCGACCGGTCGGCATGGCTTTCCCAGGAAGGTGTCCGCGCCGGACGCGAGGAACGTCGCCCGTTCCTGCGGAAGGACGCTGGCGCTCATGATCACGATCCGGGGTCGGTCCGCCTGCGGCAGCGCCGTGATCTCGTCGATCAGCTCCAGACCGGAGCCATCGGGCAGACGGATGTCGAGCAGGACCAGGTCGATCGCATCCCTTGCGAGCGCCGCCCGCGCGGAACCCAGCGTCTCGGCCTCGATCAGCTCAGCACCGTCGAGGCGCTGATCGCGGGCACGCGCCAGGGTCGCCGACACGAGCGCTCGATTCGCGAGCTCGTCCTCGACGAGGAGGATCCTGGGGCTCGTCACGCGGGGGCACCGGCCGCGGGATCCACCGCTCCGACGCCGCCGAGCACCGTCGAGAGCCAGTCGCGCAGCCCCGCCGAAGCGCCTGGTCCCTTCGACACGACTCCCAGCACCTGGCCGTTCAGCCGGGCCTTGTCCGCCGCGGTGAGGTCGTGGGCCGTGACGATCAGGATCGGGACGTCCCGTGTGGCGGCGTCGTCCTTGAGCGCGGCCACGACGTCGAACCCGTCGAGGCCCGGCATCACGAGATCGCAGATCACGAGGTCCATGTCGGACGTCCGCGCCGCTTCGATCGCGGCCCGGCCGCTGTCCGCGCGGACGAGATCGAAGCCCGCAGGCCGGAGCACGGCGTCGATCACGTCGAGCGCGAGCGGGTCGTCGTCGACGGCGAGGATCCGCGGTGACCGGGCGCTCGCGGCTGCCGGTCCGAGGTAGCGATCGAGCGCGGCGAGGAGCGCGGTTCGGCTCACCGGCTTCACGAGGTAGTCCGCGGCGCCGAGGGCGAGGCCGACCTCGCGCTCGTCGACGACGGTCACGATCACCACCGGGATCCCGCCGAGGACAGGATCCGCCTTGATCCGACGGAGGACATCCCAGCCGTCGATGCCCGGAAGCAGGACGTCCAGCAGGATCGCCGCGGGCGGCAGCCGCCGGGCGTCGGCGAGCGCTGCTTCGCCATCGGGCGCGAGGCGGACGGTGTATCCCTCCGGCTCGAGGTAGGCACGGAGGAGCCGGGCGGCTCCCGGATCGTCCTCGACGATCAGCACGTCGCGGCCCGCTGATTCGGCCGAGAAGGCGGTCACGCCGTCGGGGACCGCTGCGGATGAACGCGCTCCTCCCGCCAAGCCCGCCCGCGGCGACTCGACCGGGGTCGCCACCGCCTCGTCGACTGGAAGCACGACGGTGAACGTGCTCCCCTGCCCCGGCTCGGACGACAGCTCGATCCGGCCGCCGTGCGCCTCCACGAGTCGTCGGGTCAATGCCAGGCCGAGGCCCGTGCCCTCGTGCTGCGCCTCGCGGTCACCGACCTGCTGGAACTCGTCGAAGACGCGGTGGAGATCCGCGGGGGCGATTCCGACGCCGGTGTCGGCGACGGCCAGCCGCACGGTCTCGCCGACGCGATGGCCGGTGACCGTGATCCGGCCGCCCGCGGGCGTGTACTTGATCGCGTTCGACAGGAGGTTGTAGAGCACCTGCCGGAACCGCCCCCGATCGGCGACGACGACCAGATCGCGATCGACGTCCACCTCGACCGAGAGATGCTTCCGCTCGGCGAGCGGGCGCAACCCGGCGACGGACTCCGTCACCGCGCCACCGGCCTCGAACGAGGTCGGGTCGAGCTCGAGCCGGCCGGCCTCAATCTTCGCGAGGTCCAGGACGTCGTTCACGAGCGCGAGCAGATGCTGACCGCCGCGCTGGATGTGGTCGATCCACTCCGTCGGGACGGGGATCTGGCCGTTCCCGTCCTCCGGTTCCGTCCGCATCAGCTCGCTGAAGCCAAGGATCGCGTTGAGCGGCGTCCGAAGCTCGTGGCTCATGCTCGCGAGGAAGTCGCTCTTCGCCTGGCTTGCCTGGCGGAGCGCCTCGACGGTCGCGGTCAGCTGCATCGAGAGGCGCTCCTGGTCCGCCTTCATCGCGGCCCGATCCGCGAGGATCACCGCCTGGGCACCCAGCGCCCCGAGCAGGCGCTCGTCATCGGCGCCGAAGAGGACGCGGCGATGCGCCCACAGCAGCAGCCTCGGGTCGCCCGGGGCAGGCCCGAGGGGGACGATCCGAACGAACCGACCGGCGGCGGTCGCGGCCTCCGAGAGCGCGCTGACGGTCGGGTTCGATGCCGGCGGCGATGCCGCTGCCCGCCTGCCGGCCGACGCGACCGCGAGGAGGTCGAGATCCGCCGAGACGCCGGCCTGCGTGGCGCCGACACGCTGCATGGTCGCGTCGACCGTTCGTTCTGAACCGGTTCCCAGTCCCTCGGCCGCGAGCACGGTGGTCCTGCCGTCCCGGGTCGCGATGACGGCGACAGCGCTTGCGCCGGTGGTC
>JBPYEM010000373.1:0-3471 GCA_051985205.1 Candidatus Limnocylindrales bacterium
ACTCCGGCAGCGCGACGTCCGGGTGCCGGAAGACGTCGCCGTCGTCGGGTTCGACGGGATCCCGTTCACCGCGATCTCGAACCCGCGGCTCACGACGGTCTCGACGCCGGCCGCCGAGATGGGACGGCTCGCGGCGACCTCGCTCATCCGGGCGATCCGCGACGGAACGCCACCCGAGGGTCGGCTCCTGTCCCCGGAGCTCGTCGTCCGGGAGAGCACGCGGCCCGTCGCCTGAGGGAAGGGGCCGGGCGCACGGCGTCGCGGAGCCCGCGGCGTCGCAGCGGGGTCGCCCGCTATCCGAGCGCCGCGACGCGAGCCCGGAGCCGCTCGAGGTTGGCGTCGAAGAACGCGAGCATCCGTTCCCGCTCCGATCGGCTGACGACGGCCGCGACATCCGCGACCCACGTTCGCGCACCGATGATCACCGCCTCGACCACCGCGGCGTCGGCCGCCCCCGGCTCGATCGGTCGGCCGCCGACCTCGACGTAGATCGGCGACGTATGAGCGGCCATCGCCGTCGTGAACGCCGACTCGATGACCGCCCGGCTTCGCGATCGCGCGGCGATCCAGGCACCGGCCGGTACGTCGACCGGACTCTCGAGCACCAGTGTCGTCGAGCCCCTCGGATCGCTCGTCGCGGCGACCACCCGGCCATTGACGACGAGCTCGAGATCGCCGATGACGGGCTGGGCGGCGGTCGCCCGGACGACGGCCTGGAGCCGGGTCTGCCCGTCCAGCCGGATCACGTCGCCCGGCTCGCAGCCCTCGACGCTGAGCTGCAGGAACGGCCCAGACGAGACGAACGTCCGGCCGGCGCGCACTGCGTCTGCCCACCGGTCGAACGTCAGCTCGCCCTCGCCGACGCGGGTATACGTCCGGACGGCGCCGACGGGCACCTCGGCCGACATCTTGTCCGTCCCCGCGACGATCGGGAGCCGATCGCCAAGGTTCAGGAAGCGGTACCACTCGACGATCGCCGGGTCGTCGAGGGTCGGCGAGAGCGCCTGGGCCTCCACCGCGTCGATCTTGCCGGCGATGATGTCGGCCGCGATCTCGGCGTACGGCAGCGGGAAATGGGCCGCGACGACGAGGCCACCGGCGGCGCGACACCGGTCGGCCCAGTCGGCGAGGAGCACGGACAGCGCGCCGGCCATCCGGCCCTCCGGCGGCCCGCCGCTGGCCAGTGGCGTCGTCGGCCGGCGGGCGCCGAGCAGGGCGAGGTGGCCCAGGAGGTTCTGCCGGTTCTCCGTTCCGACGACGACCCGTCGACCGTTCCCCGGCGAGCCGGCAGAGCCGAACGGCAGGTCGGAGACGCTCGTGAACAGGTCGCCCCATTGCGCCGCGAGGAGATTGACGAGGTCGAGATCCTCCGCATCCGCCTGGAGGAGCGCCGTCGAGGGCGAGAGGAAGTGAACGTGACTGTCGGCGGTGATCCAGCCATCACGACGGGGATCGGCGCTCCGCTCGAGCGGGATCCGGAGGCGCCCGGTCGATCCGTCGATCTCGAAGCGCCGAAGGACGGGGCGACGGGCGAAGCCGGCGACGACCTCGACGTCGACGGCGCCCACCGGCAGACCGATCGAGAAGCTGCCCGGCACGTAGGCGTACGACGACCCGCCGAGGACGAGGTCCGCTCCCGTGTCCTCGAAGAACCCCGGGTTCACCTCGTCGCGGTGGCCGTCCGGTGGCAGGTAGCGGCCGTCCGCGGCGACGAACCGAACGCGGGCAGCGATCGGGTCGCCGGTCTCGGCGTCGACGACGTCCACCTCGACGGGGATCGACGGCGCGGGCAGGACCTGGATCCGGCCGCCGCCGTCGAGCTCCAGGGCCGTCGGACCGTCGAGCAGCTGCTCGCCGCGGACCGTCGATCCGGCGATGTCGACGACGGCGTCAGCTGCGACCGACAGCTCGACGATCCGGGCCGCGCCGTCGCGACCGCGCGGACGCGACCGCCGCTCCGACCGGGGCGTGCCCCAGCCCAGGGGTCCGGGCGCCGCGGCCGGGTCGGCACCGGCCGGATTCCGGGTCTGAACCGGCGTCGTTCGCAGGACCGAACCGAGGTCGACCTTCACCGACGCCGCCGATCGCCCGGCCTCCGGTCCGCCCGCCTCGATCCGGATCGCCAGCCGCGGGCTGCGCCGCAGCGGGTCGTCCCGGCCGTCGAAGAGGGTCACCGCGGCGAGCACGACGAGACGTCCCGGCCGCGCCGCGTCGACCGGTTCGACGATCAGCTCGGTGGGTCGCGAGCCGGGATCCAGCGTGATGGCATGGAGCCAGAGGAGCGCGTCGTCGCCCGCGCTCGGGACGAAATCCGTCATGCCGACCTGGGCCGCACCGTACGTGCCGGGCATGATCGTGAGCGAGCCGGACTGCCCTGCGGGCGCGTATCGACCGGGGACCTGGACGGGGTGCGGGCCGCGCCAGTCGACGACCGCGTTGTCGATGTGGCTCACCGCCGCGAACGCTCCGGAGCCCCAGCCGAGCAGCCCGTCGTTGACCTCGAACCGGCGGCGGATGAGCCGTGACACCGGGCGGCCGCCTTCGGTCCCCACCGTGTACCTCGCCAACGGTTCGCCGACCGGGACGACGTGTCCGACCGGCAGGCCTCCCGGACGACGGCCACCTTCGTCACGCCACGTGTCGCAGAGATGGGCGACGACGAGATGGCTGGCCGCGCCCTGGCGGGGGAGGGGGATCCGGATCGTCCGATCGACGAGGACGAAGCGTCCGCCCGTCGAACGCGGACCGAGGTCGAACGGCAGACCGCGGAAGACCCGCTGTCCGGCGGGGAGTCGGCGCAGCGCCCGACCGTATCCGGGAAAGAGGATCCTGCCCGCGTCGGCCGCCGAAAGGGTCCGGAACGCATCGAGGTTCACGGTCGTCGCGAGCGGGCTCGGCTGCGCCATCAGGGGGCTCGTCCGCGGCGCGTCCAATCCGCGTATTGACGGGCCATACCCCTGACGCTAGCATCGGGCAAACGGTTGCACAAGAGGGCTCACGTTGGCAGTCGCCCGTCCCGAATTTGCCGCGCGGAGCACCGACTGGGGTGCGCGTGCGCTCGCGCCATGAGCCCCGAGCCTGACCGTCGGGCGTCCCGTCGTCGGGAGCGTTCGAACCCGTGACGATGACCCTGGCGGGCGAGGCCCCAGCCCCCGTTCGAGCCACGGCGGTCCCGGCGATCGAGCTCCGCCACGCCACGAAGCGCTACGGCGATGCGGTCGCCCTCGACGACGTCTCGATGCAGATCGCGGCCGGCGAGTTCTACTGCCTCCTCGGTCCGTCGGGCTGCGGCAAGACGACGACGCTGAACCTGATCGGCGGCTTCCTGCCGTTGACGTCCGGCGACCTGCTGATCGAGGGCCGGACCGTCAAGGACCTGCCGCCCCACAAGCGCAACGTCAACACGGTCTTCCAGAATTACGCGCTGTTCCCGCACCTGAGCGTGTGGGACAACGTCGCCTTCGGGCTGAA
>JBPYEM010000374.1:0-7257 GCA_051985205.1 Candidatus Limnocylindrales bacterium
CCCTCCCCCACCGCGACGCGATCCACGAATCCCGACCGAGGCGCTCGCAGCCCGTTCTGCATCTTCATCGCCTCCACGACGAGGAGGGTGTCGCCGGCGGCGACCTCGTCGCCCGCTGCCACCCGGACAGCGGCGACGCGTCCCGGAATGATCGCCCGGATCTCAAGCGGCCCGCTCGCCGCCGCCGCGTCCGGCTCTCGCGTGGCTCGCCGCCGGAGGGCGGCTCGAGCGGCGTCCTCGACGTCGAGCTCGAACCGCCAGCCGTCGACGACGACCTCGACCCGCCGGACACCGAGTCGTGGGCTCGCGAGCGGCGTGACGACGATGCCATGTTGGCTCCGGCCATCCTCGGCTCCGTCGACGGCCGGTTCGACGTCGCGCGCCGTGGTGGGATCCGGCTGCCCGGTCGGGTCGACGAGCGTGACCCGCACGCCGGTGCTGGCCGGGTCCGCTGCCGTCATCGCGGCCGCCGCGCCGGCCACCGCTCCGTGGCGGCGAGCCGGCCGTCGCGGGTCCACGCCGTTCCGGAGGCCGCCACGCCAGACGCAGGCGAGTCATCCATCGCCGCAGCCCGATGTCGGGTGGACCCCGTCCCGGCCCACGCGGCCGCCGCATTGAGCGCCGTCTCGAGTGCGGCCTCGCGTCCCGCGACCAGCTCCTCCGCCCAGTGGCGGTCGACCCAGTCGATCGGCAGCGGGCTCGCCCGGAAGCCTGGGTGACGAGCCATGAACCGATGGAACGGGAGGGTCGTCTGGATCCCGGTGATCGTCGTCTCGTCCAGCGCCCGCCGGAGACGGTCGAGGGCGCGATCGCGATCCTGGTCGACGACGAGGAGCTTGGCGACGAGCGGGTCGTAGTCGGGCGGCACGCGGTCGCCGGTGGTCACCGCCGTGTCGACCCGAACGCCGGGGCCGCCGGGCATGGTCCAGGCCGCGATCACGCCGGGCGTCGGGGCGAACCCGCGGGCGGGGTCCTCCGCCGACACACGGACCTCGATCGCATGCCGGCTGGGCGTCGCCGCCCGGGCCGCGGCCGCGACGGCTTCCGGCGACAGGGGCTGACCCGCGGCGATCCAGAGCTGCTCGCGAACGAGGTCCACGTCGGCGACCAGCTCCGTGACCCCGTGCTCGACCTGGAGCCTGGTGTTCACCTCCAGGAACCAGAACCGGCGATCGTCGTCGAACAGGAACTCCGCCGTCGCCGCGTTCTCCAGACCGGCTGCCTGCGCCGCCTGAACGGCCAGCCCGTGGAGCCGACGCCGCTCGTCCGGTGTGAGACCCGGCGCCGGTGCCTCCTCCACGAGCTTCTGGTGACGGCGCTGGAGCGAGCAGTCCCGTTCGCCCAGGGCGACGACGGTCCCGTGGCGATCGCCCACGAGCTGCACCTCGATGTGACGAGCCGGCCGGATCTCGCGCTCGAGGTAGACCGCGCCGTCACCGAATGCCGACCGCGCCTCCGCCGATGCGGCCGACAGCGCGGCCGGGAGGTCTCGTGCGGAGCTGACCGCGCGCATCCCCCGGCCTCCCCCACCGGCAGCCGCCTTGACGAGAAGCGGGAAGCCGATGGATTCGGCCGCTTCGACGATCGCGGCCACCTCGTCCGGGCGATCGACCGGCGCGGGCTCGAGGGTGCCCGGCACGACCGGAACGCCGGCGGCCGTCGCGCCGCGCCGCGCCGCGAGCTTGTCGCCGAGAGCCGCGATGGCCCGGCTCGATGGCCCGATGAAGACGAGCCCGACGTCCTCGACCGCCTGGGCGAACGCCGCCCGCTCCGCGAGGAAGCCGTACCCGGGGTGGATGGCCTCAGCCCCCGAATGGCGGGCCGCTTCGACGACCGCATCGATCCGCAGATAGCTGTCGGCGGCGGGCGCCGGCCCCAGGCGGACGGCGGCGTCGGCGGCGCGGACATGCTGCGCGTCGACGTCGGCGTCACTGTAGACCGCGACGGTCTCGACACCGAGCTCCCGGCAGGCCCGGATGATCCGCAGCGCGATCTCGCCGCGGTTGGCAACCAGGATGCGGCGAAACGGCCGCTGCGGCCGTGAGCCGTCTTTGCGCAAAGACGCTGCCGACGCGCCGATCGCGGAGAGCGCCGGTGGACCATCACGCACAACGCCGCCGAGATGGCCCACGTCCGACGCGAGGGGATCGGGCGACGCGGAATCCAGCCCCGCGGAATCGGCTGACGCGGAATGGGCTGACGCGGAATCGGCTGACGCGGAATCGGCTGACGCGACCTCGACCCGCGAACGCGCCGGAGGCCCGTCGCCCGTCGGGGACCCGTCGGTCACAGCGGGATGTTCCCGTGCTTCTTCGGTGGGTTCGTGTCGCGCTTCGTCGCCAGGATGTCCAGCGCCGCGATAAGTCGCGGACGCGTCTCCGATGGCCGGATCACGTCATCGATGTAGCCGCGGGACGCCGCGATGTACGGGTGGGCGAACCGGCCCTCGTACTCCGCCACGAGGTGGGCTCGTTCCACCTCCGGGTCTGCGGCGCGATCGATCTGCTCCCGATAGATGACGTTGACCGCCCCTTCCGGACCCATCACCGCGATCTCTGCCGACGGCCAGGCGAGGTTCAGGTCACCGCGGATGTGCTTGCTGCTCATCACGTCGTACGCCCCGCCGTACGCCTTCCGAGTGATCACCGTCAGCTTCGGGACCGTTGCCTCGCAGTAGGCGAACAGCAGCTTCGCGCCGTGGCGGATGATCCCGCCGTGCTCCTGGTCCACGCCGGGCAGGAATCCCGGCACGTCGACGAACGTCACGAGCGGGATGTTGAAGCAGTCGCAGGTCCGGACGAATCGGGCAGCCTTGCTCGATGCCGCAATATCGAGCGCGCCGGCGAGGACCGCCGGCTGCTGAGCGACGATCCCGACGCTACGGCCGTCGAGCCGCCCGAAGCCGACGATGACGTTCTGCGCCCAACCCGGCTGGATCTCGAAGAACGCGCCGTCATCGACGACACGTCCGATGACGTCATGCATGTCATACGGCTGAGTCGCGTCGTCCGGCACGATCGTGTCGAGCTCGGGATCGCGCCGGTCGCGAGAATCTGCGGTGGCGAGGCGCGGCACGTCATCGAGGTTGTTCTGCGGTAGGAACGCCAGAAGGCGCCGCGCATCATCGATGGCGGAGGCCTCGTCGCGGGCGGCGACATGGGCAACGCCGCTGATCGTCGTGTGCGTCGCCGCTCCGCCGAGCCGCTCCGCGTCGACGTCCTCGTGGGTCACGGCCCGAACGACGTTGGGCCCGGTGACGAACATGTAGCTCGTGCCCTCGACCATGATCGTGAAGTCCGTGATTGCGGGCGAATAGACCGCTCCCCCGGCGCACGGCCCCAGGACGAGCGACAGTTGCGGGACGACACCGGACGCCAGCGTGTTGCGAAGGAAGATGTCCGCGTACCCGCCGAGCGAGACGACGCCTTCCTGGATCCGGGCTCCCCCGGAATCGTTCAACCCGATGATCGGCGCACCGACCTTCATCGCCAGATCCATCACTTTGCAGATCTTCGTGGCGTACGCCTCGGACAACGATCCGCCGAAGACCGTGAAGTCCTGGCTGAACACGAAGACCGGTCGTCCGTCCACGGCGCCGTGGCCGGTGATCACTCCGTCGCCGAGAATCGCCTCCGGATCATCGTCGGCGCCGCGTGCCGTGACGAACGCATCGATCTCGACGAAGGAACCGGGATCGAGCAGCAGGTCGATCCGCTCGCGGGCGGTGAGCTTGCCGCGGGCATGCTGAGCGTCGATCCGGACGCGTCCACCGCCCTCCCGCGCCCGCGCGCGCATGGCCTCGAGTCGTGCGATCCGGTCGTCGTTCGTCGGCACGGGTGTCTCCACATCCACCGTCTTTGCGCAAGGACAGCGCCCGCCAGCGCATCATACGGGCGGTCCGGCTTCGGAATCGGCCCCTGGACATATCCACAAAAATGGTGAACAACTCGCCCGTTCTGTGGATAACCTATCCATCCGCCCACCGGATCGACGGAGTAGCATCGGCCCACTTCCCCGTCCGTCCCGTCGACCCGTCCCGACGCCAGGTGAGATTCGAGGTGATGCCCCGGTGACGCAGGTGATCGCGATTGCGAACCAGAAGGGCGGCGTCGGCAAGACGACGACCGCGATCAACCTTGCCGGGGCGCTCGAGGAGGAGGGCTTTCGCGTCCTCTGCATCGACATGGATCCGCAGGCGAATCTGACGGCCGGCCTGGGGATCAACCTGAACACCGTCGAACGATCGATGGCCGACGTTCTCGCCGACGGCCGCGCAAGTCTCGGCGACGTGATCCGCCCGACGGACAGCGCCGGCATCGACATCGCTCCCGCCAACATCGATTTGGCGAGCACGGAAGGCGAGCTGTTCACGGCGCTCGGGCGCGAGCAGGTCCTCCGCGACGCCCTCGAGGGCCAGATCGAGACCTACGACTACGTCCTGATCGACTGCCCGCCGAACCTCGGGCTCCTGACGGTGAACGGCCTGGTCGCTGCGAACTCCGTCATCATCCCGGTCCAGACGCAGTACTACGCCATGAAGGGCCTGAACAACCTCGTCAAGGTCATCAACATGATCCGGATGAAGTTGAACCGCGATCTCCGGATTCTCGGCCTATTGCCGACATTCTTCGACAGCCGGACGAACCTTGCGCGGGACATGCTGGACGAGCTCCGCGTCGTCGGCGACCATCACGTCTTCAGCAGCATCGTTCGCAACACCGTGAAGCTCGGCGAAGCGCCGCTCGCGGGACGACCCATCACGGCCTACGCCGGCGCGTCGGAGGCGGCCCGAACCTATCGCGAGCTTGCGCGGGAGGTGATCGAACTTGGCCAGGCCTGATTTCCGCGCCGCCGCCGCGCGACGACTTTCCGAGGATCGCGAGCTGTCGCCCGCGATCGTCAGCCTCCTGACCTCCGACAACGTCGGTCGGAGCGTCGGGGTCCGGGTCATCCCGGTCGATCGGATCACGCCGAACCCGGACCAGCCGCGGATGGTCTTCGACGAGGACGCGCTCCACGAGCTGTCGGCATCCATCCGCGAGCACGGCGTGCTCCAGCCCATCCTCGTCCGGCCGCTTGGGGAGAACCGCTATCAGCTGATCGCGGGAGAGCGCCGGTGGCGAGCCTCGCGCGAAGCAGGCCTCTTGACGATCCCGGCGCTCGTGGAGGAGATCGACGACGACACGGCGCTCGAGATCTCGATCATCGAGAACCTCCAGCGCGAAGACCTGAACCCGCTCGAAGAAGCGGCGATGTACGACCGGATGATCCACGAGCACGGGTACAGCATCCGGAAGCTCGCCGACAAGCTCGGCAAGGACAAGGGCTACCTCGAGAACCGGCTACGCCTCGCCGACGCGCCCGACGAGATCCGCGAATTGGTGTCCTTGCGCAAAGACACCCTGTCGCACGCCTACGAGCTGCTGAAGGTTGGCGACCCGAAGAAGCGTCGGAAGCTCGCCGCCCAGGTGGCTTCCGGCGAGCTGTCGCTCGTCAAGCTTCGCGAGCGGATCGAGGGTCGACGACCGCGCCTCCTCAGTGAGACGGACGCGCCGGAGCCGGCCTTGGAGCCGGCCACCGAGGCCGCGGCCGACGAAGACGCCGCCGACTGGCGGGAGTCCGTGCCGGCGCGCGGCCCCCTCAGCGATGACTCCCTGGTCCAGGCTCGCCACCAGCTGAACGAGGCGGTCGAGGACCTCGTCGCGGTCCTCCGCTCACCGGACGTGGTCCGGTCGATCCCGGATGTCGACCGGACGAACCTGGCGAAGTATCTGACGATCGCCAAGCTCAAGCTCGAGAACGCCATTGCGGTCGTGCGGTCCGGGACCGGCGAATGACCCGCGGCCGCGCGGCCGCCTGACGAACCTCCGAAATCCAGAAGCCGGCGCCTCCAGGCGCCGGCTTCGACCTTGTCCGGGTCGGCGAGGGCGGACGGTCGTTGAGCCGTCGCCGGAGCGTTCAGTAGTTGCCCGGTTGGGCTGCGTGCGCGGCGGCCGCCTGGCCCTGGCCGTGGTAGGCCTTTGGCGATGGACCGCACGTCGGCGCCGTGGCTGTCGAAGCCCGTCGGCGTCGCGGCGCTCACCACCTCGCTCACGAGCTTGCCGTGGTTGTCCCGTCGCGACCGACGGGCGCCGGATCGCGTCATGACCCGACCGCGACGAGCCAGGCGACGGCGGCGGCACCGATCGAGATCGCCTCGGTGCGCCAGGCCAGCTCGCGGCGGACCGGATCGGCTGGTCGAGCGAGGACGCTCGCCAGGACCGCTGGCCCGCCGAGGGCGCCGACCGCGATCGCCGGACCTGATGGGCCGTGGGCTGCCGTCGACGCGACGGCGATCAGCCAGACCAACCCGACGAGGGCGACGCCCACCAACCAGGCCCTCCCCTCCCCGAGCGTGACCGCGACCGACGCGCGTCCGGCGGCTCGGTCACGGTCGACGTCGACCAGCGCGTTGCCGACCGCGAGGGCGGCACCGGCCACGACGGCCGTCGGAACCAGGACGGCAAAGAAGTCCGGGAGGGCACCGCGGGCTGCCAGCCAGCCGTCGACCGGAAGGAGGGGGATCCCGACGGCGAAGGGGACCCACGACCAGGCGGTGCCCTTGAGCCGGAGGTCATAGGCCAGCCCGACCCCGACGACGACGACGGCGATCACGGCGAGGGCGATGGACACCGTCGCGGCGAGGGCGATGCCGGCAAGGAAGAGGGCGACGGAGAGGGTCCGTGCGCTGCTCGCCGGGACCAACCCGGCCGGGATGGGTTTCCCGGGCTTCCGCCCGGCGTCCGAGGGCGCGTCCATCACGTCGTTGAGGCTGCCGATCCCGAGCTGGAGCGCCGTCATGGAGACGCCCGCGCGGGTCGCCACGAACGGGTCGGCGCCCGCCACGAGGGCGACGGCGGTCACGACGATCCCGTCGAGCAGCGACGGGAATGGATGGGTCAGCCGCAGCCAGCCCAGGAGGCGCGCACCCGCAACGGGCGGGGCGTCAGACGTAGACGAGCTCGTTGAAGTTCGAGACGAGGTACTCGATCAGTCGATCTCGAGCGTCGCGGACCTGCGCCCGAATGCCCGGCACGAGGGCGAAGAGGGTGATCGCAGGCACCATCAGATCGCCGTTCGCATCGCGTCCCACCACCGCCGGTGGCCCGCCGCCGGATGCGAACACGCGTTCGAAACCAGGCTCATCGAGCTTCGCCGCGGCGCGGAAATCCTTGACGACCTTGCGCACGCCGCGGCGGATCGCGACGTCCCGCATCA
>JBPYEM010000375.1:0-2061 GCA_051985205.1 Candidatus Limnocylindrales bacterium
TCGCCTCGTTCCCCGCGTATGGCGCGCTCTCCGGCAACACGCTCGACGCGTTGCGGGCCGGCCACCGCGGCGAGGTCGACGGCGACAAGCGCGACCCGGCGGATTTCGCGCTCTGGAAATCTGCCGGCGAAGGCCGGCAACTGAAATGGCCGACCCGCAGCTGGGGCGAGGGCTTCCCGGGCTGGCATCTCGAATGCTCGGCGATGGCCCTCAAGCACCTCGGACCGCGCTTCGACGTGCACACCGGCGGCATCGACAACGTGTTCCCCCATCATGAGGACGAGATCGCCCAATCGTCGCCGGTCGTCGGCGGTCCACCCGCCCGGATGTGGGTCCATGGGGAGTTCCTCCAGGTCCGCGGCCGGAAGATGGCGAAGTCCGCGGGCAACATCGAGCGCATCGCCGACGTGGCGTCCCGCGGCGTCGACCCGCTCGCCTTCCGGGCGCTCTGCCTGTCGTCGCGCTACCGGCACAAGCTCGAGTACACCGACGCGTCCCTCGCCGCGGCCGCGGCCGGCCTCGCCTCGCTGCGAACGACCGTCGAGGCACTCGGCCCGGCGCCGTCCGACGGGCCGTGGGTGGCGCCCACGCCGCTCCGGGCCGGCCGGGCCCCGGATCGCCCGGTCGGGGCGGCCAGCGGTGTCGCCGGGCTCGGAAACGGCTCCGGTGCCGAGCCGGCGGATCGCGCTCATGACCCCGACGCTCCCCTGTCGCCGGCCGGACGTGCGCTCCACGACCGGTTCGTGGCCGCGCTCGATGACGATCTCGACCTTGCGACGGCTCTCGCCGTCGTCCGCGAGGCGCTCCGGAGCGACCTGCCGACCGACGAGCGGCGCTGGCTCGTGCTCGACGCCGACCTCGTCCTGGGTCTGGACCTGGACCGCGACCTCGCGGCCGGCAGCGTTCCTGCGGACATCCCAGACGAGATCACGGCCCTCGCGGACGAGCGCGCGAGGGCGCGAGCCGAGAAGGACTTCGTGACCGCGGACGAGCTGCGCGGACGCATCGTCGCCGCCGGCTTCGAGGTCCTCGACGGCCCCGGCGGCCCCGAGCTCAAGCGTCGCTGAATCAGCCGCGGGCGAGATCCCGGCGCGCGCCGAACCGATCGATGATCCGGTAGAAGTTCCGCTTGCTGAGGCGGTCGCGCTCCGAATCCTCGAGCGCTGTCCAGCCGCGGTGCTCGTGGCGCGTCGCGGGGATCGGCACGGCGACTGCGCGGCGGGACGGTCTCCCCTCCCCTTCGTCGCGAAGGACGAGGCTCCACCAGATGTCGAGGTTCCGATAGAAGCGGAACCGCTCGTCCACGGGGCCGCGAGCGGCGGCGTCGTCCCGGCGGAACGCGATCGCGTACCCCTCGACGGCGGTGACGTCACCTGGTCCGGCATCCTCGAAATGCCGGAGGTCGCGGCTCGAGAGCCCGAAGCCGCCGGCCACGCCGACAGAAGGGTCGTCGAGGGCCGAGACCAGTGGCGACACGACGTCGCCCGTCGGCTCCACGGACGCGTCGAGGATCACCACGACGGGCGCTGCCGACCGCCGGATGCCGATGTTCCAGGCAGCGCCAGTTCCGAGGCGCTCCGAGGTCCGGATCACGTCGAGATCGGCTTCCGGATCCGGCAGAACTGACTCCTGATCCGCGGGCACTCCGTCGGCGACGAGGACGATCGACGTTCCCGTCGGGGCATTCGCTCGAATCCCGGCGACGGCGCGGGCCACGTCCGCCGGCCAATCGGTCGCCACGATGACGACCGTCGCGAGGCCATTGGGCGCTTCCTCCAGCCGCGACGGGACGTCCGAGCTCGCGCCGTACCGGATCCCGGCCTCCTCCTCGACGGTCGGCGGCCTGGCGGGTGCCAGCGCGAAGTCCGTGCCTCGGTCGACGACCTTCCAGCCGGCCGACTCGATCTCGGCCCGGAGCCGGTCCGCCTCGGGCCAGTCGCGATCCGCGCGGGCGGCCGCCCGCGCGTGGGCAAGCGACAGGACCTCCTCGGGAATGCGCTGACGAGCCACGAGATGAGGATACCGAGCGCTCTCCGTTCGGCCCCGAACGCCTCGAGGATC
>JBPYEM010000376.1:0-10667 GCA_051985205.1 Candidatus Limnocylindrales bacterium
GCGTCGACACGCCTCGCGGTCCGCGCCGCCAGGCAAGGAATGCCAGGACCAGCACTCCGATGACGAGAAGGATCGCGGCGACCGCGAGTCCGGGCCCACCGGGCGTCGAGGTCGTGGTCGCCCCACCCGACGCCGGCTGGAAGCTGCGCCGCGGGTCCTGGTTGTCGGCGAAGCTTCCGAGGCCGCCCGACGGTCGTGGCGTCGCCGTCGCCAGCGGCACCACGGTGCCCTCGGCATGCTGCGTCGCCCGCGAGACGTTGCCGCCGGTCGGGTCGAACATCTGCCAGCCGTAGCCGGGGAAGTAGACCTCGACCCAGGCGTGGGCGCCGCCCGTCCGGATGATCTCCCGGCCCGTCGCGACGTCGAGCGTGCCCGGCAGGAATCCCTCGACGAGACGGGCCGGGACGCCGGCCTTGCGGAGGAGGATCGCCATCGTGCTCGCGTAGTGCTCGCAGTAGCCCGTCTTGTGGTCCGCGAAGCACTCGACGACGCTCTGGTTCGGGTCGCAGACGCCGAGGACGTTCGTGCTGTAGCGATACGTCGGCGACTGGAGCTCCCGTACGATCTCGTCGGCGAGGTCGAACGGGGTCGTCCGTTTGGCCGCTTTCGCCTCCGCCTGGATCTGGGCGAGGAGGGCGGTCGCTGCGGGGCCCATCGCTCCATCCGGGACCTGGAGGTAGCGCGCGGTGATCCCCGGCGGGTAGGCCGTTCCGGCCGCGCGGAGACGGTTGTTCGTGAGGCCGCCGGCGATGTCGGCCTCGGTCGGGATCGAGGCCGTCAGGCGATACGGACCGCTCCCTTCGATCGCGATCGAATGGAAGTACCCGGTCGGACCGGACAGATCGAGCGTCGTCGGCCGATCGATCGTCAGCGGGTCGATCGGGCTGAACGCCACGTGGAACAGGCCGTTGAGCGGTTTCACCGTGAAGGACTTCGTCGTTCGAGCCGCAGTCGTGGGGATCGAGTCGAGCGTCCCGCTCAGCATCGGCGCGCCGGTCGGCCGGTCCAGCTGGCTGGGGACCGAGCTCGTCCAGCCCTGGAGGGTGAAGGTGTCGTAAGCGGTCGCCCGCCAGTAGAGGTGGGCGCCATAGCCCGGATCGCGATCGATCTCGAGCGCCGGGTCGTCCGACGTCGACCACAGCCCGCCGATCGTCACCTGGGCGCCGAACGCGGGCACGCCGATGCTCCGGTTGTTCGGCGCCGCCGGAATGATCCGCTGAAGGAACTGGCTGACGTCGACGAGCCATGGCTTCACGTCGTCCCAGTAGCCGGCGAGCGGCGCGGACCGCGCGCTCGCGGTGAGCGTCAGGGCGAAGAAGACGGTAACGAGGATGAAGACGGTCCCGCCGCGGAGGTAGAGCGACGACACTACCGCCGGGTCGCCGATCCGGCGACGCACCCACGTCGCCTGTTCCTCAAGGGCATGGAGCCTGGTCAGGAGGAACAGCGAGGCGACCGAGAAGATGACGAGGAACCAGATCTGGTCGTTGAGGGTCGCCGACATGTTCGCGACCAGGACGGCGCCGAGCACGATGATCGGACCGAGCGGCCGGCCGTGGCGGAAGACCGCCGACGCGGCGAACTGGCCGTTCGCCCAGCAGAGGAGACCCAGCACCAGCAGGTAGTGGCCGGTCTCGCGGGTCACGGGGTACTGCCGGACGGCGAAGTCGATGACGGCGTTGACGACTGAGTTCGCGGTTGCGGAGTAGCGCTCGCCGAGGTTGCCCTGCGGATCGAGGACGCTGCCGACCATCAGGGGAACCACGAGGGCCGCGGCAGCCGCCCCGATCAGGTGGGCGAGCGGTCGGTTCCAGCCGACCCGGGCCCCGATGAAGCCGACGACGACGCCGCCGACGGCGGCCCAGGCGAGGAAGTCGGTCCAGTCGACACGACCGAGGACGAGACCGGCATCGTCCAGGGACCAGGCGACGGTTACCGCGAGCAGCCCGACGAGGACGAGGCTCAGCCAGCCCTCCGCGGGCGGCCGCAGCCACCGAGGCCGCCCCTCGACGGTCATGCCAGTGCCTCCGCGAGCGGCCGACCCGGCGTGATCGCATGGACGCGGAGCTCGTACTCCGCGAGGGCGTGACGCAGGGCCCGAGCTCGCTGGGCCCGCTGCTCCTCGGCCTCCGTGCTGGGCTCCGGCACCGTCTCACCGTGGCGTCGTCGCCCCTCTCGGTCCAGACGGTCTGCCGCTGCCGCATCCAGGGTGATGACGACCGACGCGATGCCGCGCGTCCGGAGCGCGGCGATCGGGCGGATCCAGGAGCGATCCAGGGACGGCGTGATCACGATCGCCGTCATCCCTCTCCGCAGCCGGCCCGCGGCCCCCACGAGCGACTCGGCGAGCGACATCATCCCGTCGCCGTCGACCGCGGCGAGGAGCTGCATGATCTTCAGGTGCTGGCGACCGCCGCGGTCCGCGGGAAGCATCGCCTGGCGATGGCCGTTGACCGTCATGCCGACGGACCGGTTCTCGAGCAGCGCCTTGTCGGCGATCGATGCGGCCGCTCGGACGGCGACCTCGACCGTCGACTCCTCGCCGCGTCCGCCCTGGACCGCCCGCTCCAGGTCGAGGAAGATCCACGCGTCGGCGGTCTGCTCGAGCTCGAACTCCTTGACCTGGATCTCGCCGTGTCGCGCCGTCGACCGCCAGTGGATGCGGTTGAAGCTGTCACCGGGCGCATACGGCCGAACCGCCGTCGCGAGGGGTGAGGTCTGGAGCGTCCGCTCCGGGGCGGAATGGCTGCCCTCGATGCTTGCGGCCGGGAGCCGCCAGAGCGGCAGCTTGTCGATCTTGGGGTAGATGACCACCGCGACTCCCTGCCCCACCGCCGCCGACGCCTCGAAGAAGCCGAAGGGGTCGCCCGTCCGGATCTGGAGCGGCTCGACCCGGAAGTGACCCCGCCGGATCAGCGGCGCCCGGACGAGCCACGAGCGCTCGGCCCGCGACCCGAGGGACAGCGCTCGACCCGGCAGCCCACCCGGCAGGGTCGTGGGGTTGTGGACCTCGAGCCAGGGCTTCGGCAGGCGGCTCGTGTTGCGAAGCGTGTAGGTGATCTGGAGGCGCTCGCCGACGTGCCCGGTCAGCTGGTTGACGGCATAGCCCGCCTCGAGGTCGGCGAGTCCGAGCCGGGTCAGGATGTACGACCCGCCCACGACGAGGATCGCCAGGTAGACGAGGTAGAAGAGGAAGGGCAGCTCGGTCGAGAACGCCGCGATCAGCAGGATCGCGGCGATGACGATCAGCTGGAACCGTCGGACCATCAGGGCTGGCGATGGGCGCCGGCGTGCCGGCTGGCGTTGGTCGCTGGCAGCCGGTTCGTCGGACGCCTCCTCTCGGTCGAGGTCAGGAGGCCCCGCCGCCGGTGGCCGCCGGGATGGGCCGTGGCGCGTTCGGACCGCCGGTCGGCCGGACACCGTCGATCGGTGTCGAATCGAGGAGCTCGCGCACGACGGCACCGGCCTGGACGTCGTGGATCGACGAGCTGGTCTTGATGATCAGGCGATGGGCGAGCGCCGGCTCGGCGAGCGCCTTGATGTCGTCCGGGATGACGTAGTCGCGACCCATCAGGCCGGCGAGCGCCTGGCCCGCCCGGTACAGCGCGATCGAGCCACGGGGCGACGCGCCGAGATAGATGTCCGGGTGGCTGCGCGTCGCGCCCACGAGCCGGACGATGTAGTCCGCCACCGTCGGGTCGACGTAGATGTCGCGGACCGCGGTCTGCATGCCGCGGAGCTCATCGACGGAGCAGACGACCTCCAGCTCATCGAGCGGATGCTGGCGCTTCTGCTCGTCGAGGATCACGACCTCCTCGAGCGGCTGGGGGTAGCCCAGCCGGATTCGCAGCATGAACCGGTCGAGCTGGGCCTCGGGCAGCGCGAACGTGCCCTCGTACTCGATCGGGTTCTGGGTGGCGATGACGAGGAACGGGTCCGGCATGGCGTAGGTCGTGCCGTCGATCGTCGCCTGGCGCTCCTCCATGGTCTCGAGGAGGCTCGACTGGGTCTTCGGCGTCGCCCGGTTGATCTCGTCCGCGAGGACGACCTGGCTCATAATCGGACCGGGCCGGAACTCGAACTCCTGGGTCTTCTGGTTGTAGATCGAGAGGCCCGTGACGTCCGAGGGCAGGAGATCCGGCGTGAACTGGATCCGGCGGAAGGTACAGCCCAGGCTGCGGGCGATCGCCTTGGCGAGCACCGTCTTGCCGGTCCCGGGGACGTCCTCGATGAGGAGATGGCCGCGGCAGAGCAGCGCGACGAGGGCCATCCGGACCTCGTGGTGCTTGCCGATGATCACTCGCTCGACGTTGGCGAGGACCTTCTCTCCAGTCTGTTCGAGGTTGGACATGGGGCTCCTCGAGGGATGGCCGGATACGGTCACGGGACGACGGGGGCTCGACGGATAGTACGTCGGGCGCCCGGATGAGGTTCGCGCGGGCATCCGGTGGGCAGGGCTAGGACGCGGACGATGGGCCTTCTGTGTCTAGAGGGCGTCTCGAACGCCCGAATCGTTCGATCTTCGCGGCGGATCAGCCGCGGATCACGCTTCCGAGGCCGACCGCCGCGGTCATGAACGCCCCGACGCCGCTCATCGCGGCGAGGATCCACTCGCCATTGGACCCGGCTGCGACCGCGACGATCGCGAACAAGGCGGCCATCACGATGGCGATCAGGCCGAGGCCCAGCCGCTCCGGCCAGGGCCGTCGGGCGTCGTCGGTCCGCTCCCCGTCAGGTCCGTTCCTCGGCGCTGCGCCGTCGTCGGTTCGGTCCGGCTCTCGGTCGGTCACGGGTTCAGCTGGAAGAACAGCGACATCAGGTCGCCCGCCAGCGGTGCCGCCCGGGCGCCGCCGCGGCCGCCCCGCTCCACGATCACCGCGATCGCCACCCGCGGATGGTCGACCGGGGCGAAGCCGATGAACCACGAATGCGGCGCACCCGACCCGCCCAGCTCCGCCGTCCCGGACTTCCCGGCCGTCGGGACGCCGGGCACCTTGGCCCCGGTCGTGAACTGCCGCCCGACACTGCTCTCGACCGCTCCCTGCATCGCGCCGGCGATCGCCGCCGCATCGTCCGGGCTGATGACGACGCCGACCTGGCTGGGAGCGACCGGGTGCGTCCCCGACCGGCCCGACGTTGCGATCACGAGGTGCGGCCGCATCAGGATGCCGCCGTCGGCGATCGTCGATGCCACGAGCGCCATCTGGAGCGGCGTCACCAACGTCTTCGCCTGTCCGTACGCCGCGTTCGCGAGCTCGACGTCGTCGGCGAACCCGCCCGGGCCAGGGGCACCGCCGCTGACCTGGGAGGCCGCGCTCGGGAGGTCGAACGGGATCGCCGCGCCGAACCCCAGGCGACCGGCGAAGTCCGCCATCGCGGCGCCGCCAGTCTTCAGCCCGGCGAGCGCATACCAGATGTTCGACGACCACTCCGTCGCCGCGTCGAGGTCGAAGCTGCGACTCGGGACGCCGGGGTGCTCGTGGACCCGGAAGCCTTCGACGACGAGTCCGTTCTTCTCGGCGGCCGGCTGCTGCGGGAACGTCGTCGACGGCGTGATGGCGCCCGAGCCGAGGCCCGCGATCGCGGTGACGATCTTGAACACGGAGCCCGGCACGTAGCGGCCCTGCGTCGCGCGATTGAGCAGCGGCTGGCCCGCGTCGGCCCGGAGCGCCGCGAACGCCTTCGCGGCCGTGTCGGGATCGGCGACCGCGCCGTTGTCGAACGTCGGCGTGGACGCCATCGCCAGGATCTCGCCCGTCGTCGGGTCGAGCATCACCACGGCGCCCCGGTCCGATCCCAGGCCCTGGATCGCCGCGTGCTGGAGCCGGGTCGAGATCCCCAGGGTGAGCTTCTGTGGGTCGTACGGGTCCTCCTCGAACTTGCGCAGCGCGTCCACCACCGGGTTGCCGTTGGAGATGCCCGTGAGCTGGGCGTTGAAGGACCGCTCCAGACCCGCCGTCCCGAACTGGCGCGAGCTGTAGCCGAGGACCGCGCTGAAGTCGTCGCTGCTGTAGACCCGGTACGGCTGGCCGGTCTTGGGATCCCGCTTGTTCGAGGCGAGGACCTTGCCATCGCGGTCCACGATCGTGCCGCGGACGACGTTCCGCGCCGCCGCGATGACGAGCGGGTTGCCCGGGTCCGTCGAGAGGTCCGGGCTCCGGACCACCTGCCAGTAGCCGGCCCCCAGGGCGATGCCCCCGAACGCGATCGTCAGGGCCAGGCCGACGTGGCCGATCGTCCGCCCGAGTGGCGCCGGGCGGGACCGCGGGGCAGGTCCGCCGGCGATCACGGCGCGGCCTCCGGCCTCTCGGGTGGCAGCGGCGCCCGGCCCGCGGCGGGTGTCTCCGGTCGCGGCCGACGCCCGACGAGCCGAGCGAGGCGACCCGGCGGCCGTGGCGGCGGCGGCGGCTCGACCCCCCGGTCGGAGATCGCGAGGAGGAACCCGATGATGATCCCGTTCACGAGCAGCGACGACCCGCCGTAGCTGATGAACGGCAAAGTGATCCCCGTCAGCGGGATCAGCTTCAGGTTGCCGGCCGCGATGATGAATGCCTGGGTCCCGATGACGAGCGCCAGCCCCGCCGCGAGCAGGGAGCGGAACTCGTCGGCGGCGGAGGCGGCGATCCGGAGCCCGCGCTCGATGACGACGAGGAACAGGCCGAGGATCGCGGTCACGCCGACCAGGCCCATCTCCTCGCCGAGCGCCGCGAGCGGGAAGTCCGTATGCACTGCCGGAATCGGGAGGTTGCCGTCGACCGTCGGCAGGCCCGCTCCGAGACCCGTCCCCAGCAGCCCGCCCCGGGCGAAGGCATACAGCGACTGGACGATCTGGTAGCCCGAGCCGCTCGCGTCGCGAAAGGGGTCGACCCAGATGTCCACCCGCGTCTGGACGGTGCCGACGAGCCGGTACATCAGGTACGCCCCCGCGAGGAAGAGCAGGACGCCGACGACGACGTAGCCGACCCGAGCGGTCGCGATGTAGAGCAGGCACAGGAAGACCGTGAAGAACAGGAGGGCGGCGCCGAGATCGCGCTGCATGACGACGATCCCCAGGGCGATCGCCCACATCGCGGCCATCGGTGCGAGGAACGGCAGTGGTGGGAGCGAGATGGGGCCGACGCGCGTGGACTCTTCGACGAGGAGCGGCCGGTTCTCCGAGAGATAGCCGGCGAGGAACACGACGAGGATCACCTTGAGGAGCTCCGACGGCTGGCCGGCGATCGGCCCGATGGTCAGGCTGAGGCGCTGGCCGTTGACGTCCGTGCCGAACAGGAAGGTCGCGAGCAGCAGGGCGACGCCGGCGGCGGCCCACGTGTACTTGTAGAGCCGCAGCCAGCGGTCGCTCCGCACGGTGACGGCGAGCGCCGTGGCGAGTCCGAACGACAGCACGAGCCAGGCGAGCTGGACGTCGCCGAGCCCCAGCCGCCACGGTCCCAGCGTCTGGACGACCTGGTCCTGCGGCAGTCGCTCCATCAACAGGAGGCTGATGCCGCCGAGCATCGCCGCGGTCGGCAGCAGGATCTCATCCATCCGCCGCCCCGACAGGACCAGCACGAGATGGGCCACCGCCAGGAGCCCCAGGTAGATCGCGATGTGCAGAGGATTCGCGAGGCTCAGCCCGTGCGACTCGCCCGGATCCGCAACCTGCGCGGTCAGAGCCAGCGAAGCGCTGCCGACGACGATCGCCGCTGCGACGATCACGAGCAGACGTGCCTCGCGCCAGCGAGGTCGCGGCCGGATCGGACCGAGGATCGCGGGCAGCGCGAGCGGCGCCGCGGTCACCGGCGACCGCGCGCCATGGGTTTCGGCCGCTCGAGCCGGAACCGGACCTGCCCCACCTGGATGACGTCGCCATACCCGAGGGGCGTCACCTCCGTCACCGGCGCCCCGTTGACGAAGGTGCCGTTCGTGGACGCGAGGTCCTCGATGTACCAGGCCCGGCCGCGGAAGGTCAGGATCGCGTGCTCGGCGGAGGCGAACTGGTCGTCGACGACGATCGCGTTGTTGACGTCACGACCGACCGTCGCGATCGCATCGAGTGCGAGCGACGTGCCCTCCGCGGGCTCGCCACTCGGCGATGCCAGCACGACGAGGCGACCGAGCTCGGTCCCCGGCTCCCTAGCGGCTGCTCGGAGGTCGCCGACGAGGGCCCGGGCGATCCGGAAGAGGAAGAGGTAGAGGAGGCCGAGGAAGAGCAGCCGGACGAGCCAGACGATGAGAAGGAACGGGTCCATCAGGCCGGCGGACCGGCATCTCCGAGGGCCCGGTGCGTCGCCTCGACCGACTCGACGACGAGGGTGGTCGTCCCGATCCGGAGCCGGTCGCCCGCGCCGAGCGCGACCGAATCGACGCGACGGTCGTTGACCCAGGACCCGTTCGTGCTGCCAAGATCCGTCAGGACGAGGGAGCCACGACGGCTGTCGATCCGGGCGTGATGGCGGGAGGCACGACCGTCGCGGAGGACCAGGCCGTTGTCGGGCGCCCGACCGATCGTCAGGGCTCGCCCATCGAGCTCGATCGTTCGGCTGGAACGGTCCGCCCGGATCTCGCGGATCGTCGCCCGCGGCCCGTCCGCCTGCGGAACGACGAAGACGGCGGTCCCATCCGCGGGCCGGCCGGCGTCGATCGCGCCCGGCATCGCCCGGCCCCGGTCGTCCGGGGATGTGGCCGGTGCCGCCGGTTGGCTCGACGATGCGGACGTCGATGCCGGCGCATCCGCCGGCGAGGCATCGGCGGGCGCCGCCTCCGTTGCCATCCCGACGTCGACGGCGACGCCGCCCCGCTCGACGCGATGATCGGCACGCAGCGTGACGCTCGGCCGGTCCAGCACGGTGTAGCCGTGGGACCGGGCGAAGGCCAGGGCGCCGTCCGCGAGCGTCGCGGCCAGCCCGGGCGCTTCCGCCCGGAGGGCGGTCAGGTCATCCGGCGCGATCCGCACGACGAGGCGGTGCGGGACGATCGTCCGGCCCGCGTCACGGACGCGGCCGGATTCCATCGCGCGCTCGATCCGTCGCTGGACCTGGAGCGGCCGGAGGCGGGTGTGGAAGAGCCGGGCGGACTGGCCCTCGAAGAGCCGTTCGAGGAACCGCTCGACGGCGGCAAGGGCACCCATGGTGAGGGCGGAATCTAGCAGGTCGCCCTGAACCGACCCCTCGGGACGGCGGTCGCCCGAGCGGCGTCCGGCACGCCCGCGTGGGCTCGGGACCATCGTCCGTCGACGGAGCGTACCTGCGGTGGGGGCTGGCCCGAGACCCTACGCTATACTCTCGCCCCGTTTCGGTCTGGAACGGCCGACGGATTCCACCGCGTAACCCCGGGGGCAGCATGCCCGAGATCCTCACCGAGTCCTTCTGCGAGCGCTGCGGCACCCGCTACACGTTCGAATCGGTCGCGCCTCGCAAGACCAAGCGACTCGGCCAGTTCAAGACGCTCTCGCGGGGCGTGAAGAACTGGGTGATGAGCGACGATTCGTCGCTCGACGAGGCCATGGCGGCGGCCCGCGGCGACGAGGAGCGCGAGGCAACCGCGCAACAGCTCGACGCCTTCCACTCGACGTTCAACTTCTGCATGAACTGCCGGCAGTACACGTGCGCGAACTGCTGGAACCCGGCCGAGGGTCGCTGCCTGACCTGCTCGCCGAACCTGGGCCACGAGATCCTGCCGGCGCCGTTCCCGAACGCCGCGGGTTTCGAGCCGGTCCGGATCGATGCCGAGGCGTGGCCCGTGGCCGAGGCGTGGCCGGAGGCCGACCTTTCGACGGCATCGGCTGGCGGCACGACGCCGGACGTCGCCGGCGCACCGATGGCTGCCGGCAATGGCTTCCACGCCGACGAGCCCGTCGGGGCCACCAACGGCACGGGCGAGGAGCCGATGCCGGCCTTCGACGCCGCGGCGCGCCTCGCGTTCCTCGCGGGCGAGTCGGAGACGGCCGATCCAGGCGGGAACGCGGCCGCCGCGGAGGCCGAGGTTTCCGTGGCGTGGCCGGAGGAGCCGACGGCCGAACCGGAACCCGCGGCGAGCAACGTCGAGCCGGTATCGATGGCAGAACCCGTCCCGGGCGACGCGCTGACGGATGGTGCCGACCAGGGGATCGCTGCCGAAGCCGAGACGGCGACATCGACGCCTGACGACACGGATCGGCGTGCCGCCGAGCTCGCGTCCCGGACCTCGAGCCTGCTCGGCCGCTTCCGGCCGGGCCAGAGCCTCGACGCCGAGATCGCGGCCTACGAGGCGCGTCTCGAGGCCGAGGAGGCGGCGGGCGCCAACGAACCGGACCTCGCGGTCGCGGCAGAGGTTGCGGCGGCGCCGGCTGCCGCGGCCGAATCCGTCGCTCGACCCGAACCCGTGTCCGCACCGCAGCCCGTCACCGAACTCGAGCCCGTCGCGGCGGCGGCAACGACCGAACCCGAGCCCATCGCGGCCCAACCGGCCGTCGAGCCGCAGCCCCTCGCCGCCGAACCCGAGAGCATCGCCGCGGAGCGGGAGCCGGAGCCCGAGGAGGCGGCGGCGACCGAACCGGGGCCCGCGGCTCCCGCGCGCGAGGACGTCGTCGAGCAGCCCACCTGGCGGATCTTCGCGCCGGATCCGACGACGCCTGCTCAGCCCGGCGTGCCAGGCAGCGGCGCTCCCGCCGGCACACCCGCCCAGGCGTCGGGCGAGCCGCAGTG
>JBPYEM010000377.1:0-5582 GCA_051985205.1 Candidatus Limnocylindrales bacterium
TCGATCACCTGCTCGAAGTTGTCGAGGACGAGGAGGACGCTCTTCGGCTCGAGCCAGTCGACGAGGATGTCCCGGGCGGACCGCCCGCCGCTCTCCACGAGCCCGACCGTGGTGAGGATCGTCGGCGCGATCAACCGCGGGTCGCGGACCGGCTCCAGCGGGACGAACCAGACGCCGTCGGCGAACCGATCTGCCGTGTTCGCCGCGAGCTGCAGCGAGAGCCGGGTCTTGCCGGTGCCGCCGGGACCGGTGAGCGTCAGGAGGCGGGTCCGGGCGAGGAGGTCCGCGGCTTCACCCAGCTCGAGATCTCGACCCACGAAGCTCGTCAGCTGGGTCGGGAGGTTGTTCGGTCGCCGGTCGAGCGACCGGATCGGCGGGAAGTCGTTCGGCAGGCCGGCGATCACGAGCTGGCAGAGGCGCTCCGGCCGGAGGTCCTTCAGCCGGTGCTCGCCCAGACCGCGCAGGGCGACGCCGGGCGGCAGCTGATCCGCGACGATCGCCGACGTCGCCTCGGACACGAGCACCTGGCCGCCGTTGCCCGCCGCCGCCACGCGGGCCGCTCGATGAACGTCCGCACCCACGTACTCTCCGTCCGCGTCCAGGCGGCCATCGCCCGTATGGATCCCGATCCGCACGCGGACGGCCGCCCCGGGCGGCCACGGCTCCGCCGCGATCGCCCGTTCCGCGTCGGCGGCGGCGGCGACGGCGTTGGCCGTCCGGTCGAAGACCACGAAGAAGCCGTCGCCCTCCGTCTTGACCTCGGTCCCCTCGTGTGCCCGGATCGCCGCCCGCATCAGCTCGCGATGGCGGCCGAGCACCGCGGACCACGCGTCGTCGCCGAGGCCGTGGGCGAGTGCCGTCGAGCCCTCGATGTCGGTGAAGACGAAGGCGACCGTCCCGGTCGGCAGGACCCGAGCGGCTCGTGTGTCCGTCGGCGGCTCTCCGGTCTAGTGCTGGCGCGGCTCGGTCTTGGCCCGCAGCCGGGCCGAAAGACCGCGGAGGATCGCGAGCGCGATCGTCGGGTGATCGAGGACGAGCTGCTCGAACTCCCAGGACGCAAGGGCGAGGCAGCGGGTGGGCTCCGTCGTGACGACCATCGCGACGCGCGGCAGGCCGTCGATCACGGACATCTCACCGAAGAACTCGCCCGGTCCCAGCCGAGCGAGCTCCTCGCCGTCCCGAACGACCCGGACCTGGCCGTCGACGACCACGAAGAAGCCCGTCCCGATCTCGCCCTGACGGGCGATGACGTGGTCCGCCGGGAAGTCGACCTCGAGGGCTCGCTCGCCGATGGCCGCGAGGTCTTCGCCGGCAACGCCACCGAACAGCGGGCAGCCCGCCAGCAGCTGACGCCGCCGATCGATCGTGAGGGTCAAGGGGCCTCCTCGGGGTTCCCTGTGATGCTGCGCGAGGCGAGCGGTCGGCGTCAAACCGAGCCGCGGGCCGGCGGCCGGCAACGTCGCCGCCGCGGTCCGACGTCCGGATGGCAGAATGCTCGTCACGAGCGTCGTAGAGGGTGTCCGCCGATGGCCACGCGGGACGAGATCGTCGATCAGATCGCCGGCTTCGCGCTGTTCGCCGACCTGACCGGGCCTCAGCTCGACCGCATCGCCCACATGTTCGAGGAGGAGATCTTCGCCGAGGGCGCGCGCGTCCTCCGCCAGGGAATCTCCGGCTCCGCGTTCTACGTCGTCCTCGACGGCGAGGCGAAGGTCGTCATCGACGGCAAGGAACGGGCGACGCTCGGACGCGGCGACTTCTTCGGCGAGATGTCGATCCTGCTGGGCGAGCCGCCCACGGCCGACATCGTCGCGGCCCGACCGTTGCGCACGCTTGCCCTTCCCGGACCAGCCGTGAAGGGGGCGCTCCTCGACAATCCGACGGTCCTCTACCGGATGCTCCTTGCGCAGTCGCGCCGTCTGCGGAACGCGAACAAGTGGCGGAGCTGACGGCCAGGCAGCCGGGCTGACCAACGACGATGACTGATCGCGCGGAGGACCGGCCGTTCCCGCCGGGCGACTACCCGGTCGTCGTCGTCGGCAGCGGCCCCGGCGCGATCCAGGTCTCGTACGCCTTGCGCGAGCTCGGGATCGATCACGCGGTCATCTCCCGCGATCCGGCGCCGGGCGGAATGTTCCGCCGCTGGCCGTTCTTCCAGCGGCTGCTCTCGTGGACGAAGCCGTACGCACCGGTCGACCGGGGCAGCCGGGCCTACGAACGCTACGACTGGAACAGCCTGCTGGCGGACCAGCCGGAGCACCGGGCGCTCATGCCGGATCTGATGGACGGGACCTCCTACTTCCCGTCGCGGCCGGAGATGGAGCGGAACATCGCGACGTTCGCGGAGCGGACGGGAACGCAGGTCCGGTACGACTGCGCCTGGACGGCGACCCGTCGCGAGGACACCCCGGACGGCGATCGGTTCGTCCTGACCACGACCGACGGCGCGTACCGCTGCCGGGTCGCGATCTTCGCGGTGGGCGTTGCCGAGCCGTACTCGCCGCCGACGCCGGGCATCGAGCTGGCCGCGCATTACGCCGACACCCGCCCGGCCGAGACCTATGCCGGGCGGCGAGTGTTCATCATGGGCAAGCAGAACTCGGGCTTCGAGCTGGCGTCGGGCCTGCTGCCCTGGGCCCGCCGGATCGTCCTGGCATCGCCGTCGCCGGCGAAGCTGTCCGTGAACACCCGGTCCCTCGTCGGCGTCCGGGCCCGCTATGTGCAGCCGTTCGAGGACCATGTGCTGGGCGGCGGCGTGACCGTTCTCGATGCGTCGATCGCGGGCATCGCGCGCGGCGAGGGCGGTGATGGGTTCGTCGTCCGGGCCCAGCCATCCGCGGGCGGGGACGAGCTCTCGATCGAGGCGGACGAGGTCATCTCCGCCACCGGCTTCGTCACGCCGCTCCTGGATCTCCCCGCGCTCGGCGTCGCGACCTTCGGCCAGAGCCGGCTGCCCGCCCAGACCGCCTACTGGGAGAGCGCGACCGTGCCGGGCATCTTTTTCGCCGGCACGATCGGCCAGGGTTCGGCGGGACTCAAGAAGCATGGACTGCCGGCGAACTCCGGCGCCGTCCACGGTGCCCGCTACAACGCCCGTGTCCTCGCCGCTCATGTCGCCCGGACGGTCTTCGGTCGACAGCCGCAGCGTCCCGCGATCGCGCTCGACGACCTGGTGTCGACGATCCTGATCGAGGTCACGGACGCGCCCGCGCTGTGGCACCAGCGGGCGTACCTCGCCCGGGTGATCTCGCTGGACGCGAGCGACGGGCCGCGGGACGAGGGTCTCGTTCCGCTCGCCGCCTTCGTCGACGGGCTCGGCGACGACGGCTCGGGCGATGCGCTGGCGCTGACCCTCGAGGCCGACGGAACCGGCGCGCTGTACCCGGTCATCTACCTGCGTCGCGACGGCCGGGTGGAGGAGCGCGCGATCGAACCCGATCCGCTCCTCCGCTTCGACACGCCGGCGATCCGAGCGCGGGTGGCGGAGATCGTCGACGAGGTCCGGGCCGCGACCGCGGTGCGGTAGCCCGATACGGCTACTTCCTCCGAGGTTAGCCGTTGACGGCTAACGAAGCGCGCGTTAGCCTCCGCGCGTGGAGGGACTGGTCCTGTTCGGCGACGTCGTGGCTTCGCGCCGAGCGGCAGTCGCCGCGACGTCGTGGCTCCGAACGTTGACCGCTGAGCTGACCACGTCGTACGCGGACGACGAGCGGCTTGCGCCGTTCGAGTTCACGCAGGGCGACGAGATCCAGGGTCTCCTGGCGCCCGCGGCCGATCCGACGCGCGCGGTCCTGCGGGCCAGCCTTCACCCGCAGCGCCACGACATGCGGTGGGTGATCATTCGGGGCGACGTGGATCCCGGGATGGGACCCGCGACGCAGCGCAGCGGCCCGGCCTTCATCGCTGCGCGCGAGCGCCTCGCCGTCGCCGCAACGCGCCGCGAGCGGCTCGCGGCCGCGACGGGGGATCCGGCGGTCGACGAGCTCCTCGACGGCGTCGCGCCCGTTCTGGGCGAGCTGCTGGCCGACCTCACGGATCGCCAGCGCGAGATCGCGTGGCCCATCCTGGTCGAAGGGTTGCGCCAATCGGAAGCCGCAGCCCGGCTCCGCGTGAGCCGCGCGACGATCTCGGTCGCGGCCGATCGCGCGCACCTCCGCTCGATCGGCGAGCTCGCCCGCGTCGTCCGCGCGCTCGTCTCACGGTCGGCCACTCCGGCCGCAGATCCAGCAAACGGACCCACCGCCTCGTGAGCCGGCCGCGATGGGCGCCTCGATGACCGATCCGGTCCTCGTCCTCGCGTGGCTCGTGCTCGCCCATCTCGTCGCCGACTTCGTCGTGCAGACAAGCCGGGTGGTCCGGGCCAAGAACGACCGCGGCGGCGACGCGGTCCTCGGTCTCGCGCTCCACGGGGTCGGTGTCGCGGTCTGCCTCGTACCGGTCGGCCTCGCCTGGGGCGGCCCCGGCTGGGCGTTCCTCGTCTCGTCCGTGATCCTGCACGTCCTGATCGACCGGTCGAAGATCGTGCTCACGCGGCGCGCGGCGGCCACGGCGCTCGCCGGAGCCCGTGGCCCGGGCGCCGCGATGCCGCCGGACGCGCCGGAGCCGCCGGACCACCTCGGTCGTGCCTGGACCCCGGCACCGGCCGCCCTGTTCCTCCTCGACCAGGCCGCCCACCTCGTCGTCGCTGGGATCGGCTGGGTCGTCTTCCTCCAGGCGTCGCCCGTCGAGGCGGGTTGGGTCGACGCCGTCAACCGGGTGGTCGGAACGCTCGATCCGGCGACCGTCCACCGCGTCGTGAGCGTGCTGGTGGTCCTGGCCGCCCTCGCGATCGTCAACGTGCGTGCGGCCGCGATCTGGGTCGCGATCCTCGTCCGACCCGTGGAGCAGGGAGGCGGGGCCATGCGGTGGGGCAGCCGATCCGATCCGGCACCCGCCGTCCCGCTCGCCACGCCGCCGTCGTGGGCCGCCCGCCGTCCGGGCCGCCGCTGGTCGCTGCGCTTCGGACCGATCGACGCGGGGATCGTCGAAGAGGCCATTCCCGCGACCCCGGCTGAGCCGGCGCCGGCGTCGGCATCGCCGACGCCGGCCCAGGTCGCCCGGATCGGTGCGACGATCGGCATCCTCGAGCGGGTGCTGATCGTCGTCTTCGTGCTGACGGGGACGGAGGCGGCGATCGGCTTCGTCGTCGCCGCGAAAACGCTCGCCCGGTTCCGGCTGCTCGACGACCGCGACTTCGCGGAGTACTACCTGCTGGGGACGCTGGGCAGCGTCGCGGTCGCGATCGTCACCGGCCTCGTCGGCCGGATCGCGCTCAGCGCCCTGCTGGCGTAGGCGCGATCGCGGCCAACCGGTCCGCGGCGGCGCGGAGCGTCTCGAGCCGCTTCGGGAACGCGAACCTGAGCTTCGTGCGGCCGAGCTCGGGTCGCGAGTAGAAGGACGAGCCGGGGACGGCCGCAACGCCCGGATCGCGGATCAGGCGGGTCGCAAAGGCCACGTCGTCCACGTCGGTGAGGTCGCGAATGTCGGTCATGGCGTAGTAGGCGCCCGCCGGCGGATGGACCCGGAACCCGGCGTTCGCGAGT
>JBPYEM010000378.1:0-3738 GCA_051985205.1 Candidatus Limnocylindrales bacterium
GGCGACGATGCCATCGACCAGCTGAAGTTCTACGAGTACGACGTCGCGATCCTCGACTGGCGGATGCCCGGTCGCGAGGGGATCGAGGTCGTCGAATGGGCCCGCCGTCACCAGCGACCCACGGCAATCCTGATGCTGACCGCGCGCGACACGCCGGCAGACCGGATCCGCGGCCTCGACACCGGAGCGGACGATTACCTCGTCAAGCCGTTCGACTTCGGTGAGCTCCTGGCCCGGGTTCGCGCGCTCCAGCGCCGGCCACGCGGTGTCGACGCGCCGACGATCCAGCGCGGCCGCCTGGCCCTCGATCCCGTGACCAGGATGGTCACCGTCGCCGGCCGCGAGCTGAACCTGACCCAGACGGAGTTCCGGATCCTCGAGCTCCTCATGCGCCGCACGCCGGCCGTGGTCGATCGCAAGGCGATCGCCGAGCACGCCTGGGCCGACGAGACGGACCCGCTCGGATCGAACGCGATCGATGTCCAGCTGAGCCGCCTCCGGGCGAAGCTGCCCAGCGCCGGGGTCCGGATCGTCACCGTCCGCGGCGCGGGTTACCGGCTCGAGGAGAGCTGAGGTGACGACGGCGTTCCCGAGTGTCCGGAGCACATCGATCCGGGTGGCGCTGACCGCGACGGGCCTCGTCGCGATCGCCTACCTGGTCGTCGCGATCGGCGTCGTTGCCCTGTCTACCCAGAGCCAGACCCAGCAGATCGACGCGCAGCTCACCCGCTCGTTCGGCTTCGGACCGGGGTCGACCGGCAACGGTGAACCCTACGAGGCACCGCCGCCGAACCACGTCGGTGGGCTGCCGGTTCTGGCCTGGCGGATCGACCCGAGCGGTCGTGTCTTCGCCGATCGCAACAACACGATCGCCCTGCCTGCGTCCTTCTGGACGGTGACGACGCCCGTGACGGCGACGATCGACGGGCAGGACGTCCGGCTGGCCGGAACGAGCGAGGCCGATGGCGATCGTTTCGTCCTGGGTCAGTCGCTGCAGCCGCTCTACGACTCCCGGGCGACGATCGTCGGCGCCGAGCTCCTGATCGCGCCGCTCCTGCTCGCAGCCGTGTTTCTCGGCGCGGTGGCCATCGGTCGACGGGTCGCCGCCCCGATCGAGGCGTCGCGACAGCGCCAGCTGGACTTCACCGCGGACGCGTCCCACGAGCTGCGGACCCCGCTTGCGGTCATCGAGGCGAACACGAGCCTCGCCCTCGCCCAGGACCGCGACCCGACCTGGTACCGATCCGCGTTCGGACGCATCGACGGCGAAGCGAAGCGGATGCGACGGATGCTCGAGGATCTGCTCTGGCTCGCCCGGTTCGACGCGTCGAAGCGGCCGGTCGACATCGAGCCGGTCGACCTCGGCGTGATGGCGCGGCAGGCCGTCGACCGGTTCGGTGCGATCGCCGAGACCCGGCACCTGTCGATCGGCCTGACGGCGCCGAACGATGGCGCCGTGATCGCCGCCCCGCCGGAGTGGCTCGACCGGCTGCTCGGCGTCCTCCTCGACAACGCCTGCAAGTACGCGCCAGACGGCGGCCGGGTCGACGTGACCGTCTCGCTGGATGGTCAGCGGGTCCTCCTGAACGTCGACGATTCGGGCCCGGGTATCCCCGAGGACCAGCGAACCCGGATCTTCGACCGGTTCCACCGAGCCTCGAGCGCCGAGGGTGGCGCGGGGCTCGGGCTCGCGATCGCCGACGCGATCGTGCGGGCAACCGGCGGTCGTTGGAAGGTCGCGTCCGCCCCTGCCGGTGGCGCCCGGATGGGCGTCAGCTGGGGTCGAGCCCTCGCATGAGAACGTCCGCCGCGGTTCGGTGGCCCATCCTGGAATCGGCCGTCAGGCCGTAACCGTCTCGAAAGGCTCGGCGGTCGACACTCTCACCATGAACGACGCGACCCACCACATCCATCGTCGCGGCCGCGCGATCGACCGCCTCCGGTCGGTCACGACCGGCGCAGCTGTCGCCGGGATCGCGGGCACCGTCGGATTCGGGGCCCTCGCCGCGGCGACGTGGTCCGGGAACCCGAACGTCACGAGCGCGGCCGGGGCGACGAACGGCGCCGGCACCGGCTCGGGATCGAACGGCACGCGCACCGGCCCGAGCAACGTCGGGGACGGCTCGACCGGCGGCGGCGATGACGGAGGGTCCCTCTTCGGCACGGCACCCGGCGGCGCGTTCGGCACGGATCCGAACGGCGGACAGAACCCGACCTTCGTTCGTCCGGCCCAGCCGGGCAGCCGCAGCCACGCAACCTCCGGCGGCTCGCACTGAGGCCGCCGGCCACCGCGTCCAGCGCCTCCGACGGCGGCGCTGACTTCCGGCGTCCGGCCGTCGTCGAGCACGCCGACTCCCCCCGGTCGGCCTCCGACGGCCGGGCGGCCAACCTGCCGAATCCCGCGCGAGATCCCGACGCCGCGCAGGCGCCGGCGGCGACCTGACCTCGGCGCTCGCCGAGTACTCCGTCGCGACTGGGTCCGCCGCGGCGGCGCTGCTTCAGCCCACCTGAACGATCGCCACGTGGTCGTCGGATTCGTGACCGATGGCCCGGGTCGAGGATTGACCGGTAGGCGACCATGGTCCGGCCACTCGGAGGCGTGGCTGCGTCCCGTCACGGCGCATCGCCCAGTACAGCTCGGATGGTGGACGCCATGCGCGTTCGGCGCGGTCTCCTCTTCTGGGGACTCCTGCTCATTCCGCTCGGCGCGATCCCGCTGCTCGTTCGTTCCGGCCAGCTCGACGCGAACCGCCTGATCGATGCCTGGCGGCTCTGGCCGGTCGTCGTCGTGGGGATCGGCCTCGCCGTCCTCGCCAGCCGCACGAGGTTCGCGCTGATCGGGGTCGCGGTCGTCGCCGTGGCGATCGGGTCGATCGGCGGGGCGGCCCTCGCGGGCGGCAACATCTGGCTGAGTGCCGTCGGCGCGTGCGGGATCGGTGACGAGGGAACGACCGCGGTCGACGAGACCGGGACGTTCGGTGGACCGGCCACCGTCCGCCTGCAGCTGGATTGCGGAACGGTCGACTTCCGGGCGGGCGACGCGAGCATCTGGAGCGTCCATGCGGCCTACCGCGGCGACCCACCCACGGTGGACGGGAGCCAGACCGGCCTCGACGTCCGGACGCCGACCGGCGGTCCGCATCGCCAGGATTGGACGATCAGCGCGCCTGCATCGTCCGTCACCGGTCTTCAGCTCACGGCGAACGCGGCCTCCTCGACTGTCGATCTCGGTGCCGCGGCGCTGGACGATCTCCAGGCGAACGTCAACGCCGGTGACGTCCGGATCTCCGGCGGGTCGGCGCCGATCAAGCATGCGGACCTGACGATGAATGCCGGCCGGCTCAGGCTGACGCTCGGGGGCAGCGCGGCGACGACCGGCAAGCTCTCGGTCAACGCCGGTGCGATCGATCTCTGCGTGCCGCCCGACGTCGGGCTCCGCCTGGACGTCCAGGACCAGCTGACGTTCGTCACGAACCTCTCCTCGCGCGGGCTCGCGCGGAACGGCTCGATCTGGACACGGTCCGCCAGTGGCTCCGCCCAGACGATCGACCTCTCCGTCGAGGGCAACGCCGCGAGCTTCACGCTCGATCCGAACGGAGGCTGCTGATGGGCCGACTCTATCGATCTCGCGAGGACCGGATGCTCGCCGGTGTGGCCGGCGGACTCGCCGAGATGTGGGACGCCGATCCGTCGCTCGTCCGGATCGTCTGGGCGCTCCTCGTCGTCCTGACCGGCGGG
>JBPYEM010000379.1:0-15093 GCA_051985205.1 Candidatus Limnocylindrales bacterium
TCCTGCTGATCTCGGCCGGAGCCGTGGATCGATATCTCGTCCTGGACGAGCTGGTCCAGGGGATCCGGGTCGGCGAGGCGATGGAGCAGCAGCTCGAGACAATCAGCCCGCAGTTGACGCTCGACACGTTCGCGTCATCGGTCCTCGATGGAACGGTGGGACCGGCACTCCCGGTCGTTCGGGACGACGCCGTCGTGGGGATCGTGGGGCTGGCCCAGGTCCGCCGGGTGCCGAAGCGCCGCTGGTCGTCGACGCGAACGGAGGACGTGATGGTCGGTGCCCCGACGATGCCGACCGCCGCCCCGGATGACTGGCTGACGGACGCTCTCGAGCGATTGCGGCGGTCGCACCTGGACGGCCTGCCGGTGCTCGACGGCTCGACGCTGCGGGGAGTGCTGACGAGGCGCTCGATCGGCGCGGTCATCCACGCGCGCGCCAATGCCCGGGGCCAGGCGCTCTGATCTTGACCGAAGGCTGATGAACGCCCGACCCACGCTGACGCGCCGCGCCACGGCCCGACGCACCTCGGGATCTCGTCAGTGACGGCGGTGGGCGACCGCCTCCTGTCGGTCGAGGAGGCGCGAGCGGCCATCCTCGGGGCGATCCCTGGGCCGACGGAATCCGAGCACGCGTTCCTGTCCGAGGCGCGCGGGCGCGTCCTCGCCGAGGACGTCATGAGCCTGACCGCGTTACCGCCGTGGGACAACTCGGCGATGGATGGGTACGCGATCCGGGCGGCCGACGTCGCGGCGGCGAGCGACGATGGCCCGACGCTGCTCCGGGTCGTGGGCGAGGTCCGGGCGGGAGCGGCGCCTGACGCGGAGGTCGAGCTCGGAACCGCGATCCGGATCGCGACGGGCGCGCCCGTGCCGCCCCGGGCTGACGCGGTCGTGCAGGTGGAGCTGACGACGCCGGCGACCGCCGATGGCTCAGCGGCGGGCGAGCGGGGCCGGGACGCCGCCGGGCCGCTTCCGGACGCTGTCCTCGTCCATCAGGCGGTCGCGCGCGGGACGGCGATCCGGCAGGTCGGGGACGATCTTCCGGAAGCCGAGGTCATCCTCCGGGCCGGCGCGCGCCTGACGGCGGCGGCGATCGCCCTCGGCGCCGGCGCCGGCAACGAGTCGTTCCGCGTCCATCGCCGGCCGAGGGTCGGTGTGCTCGCGACGGGCGACGAGGTCCGCGCGGCCGGTCGCCCGCTCGGCCCCGCCGGGATCCCGGATGCGAACGGTCCTGGCCTCACCGCGCTGGCCGAGGAGGCGGGCGCCGAGGCGATCAACTACGGGATCGCCGCGGATCGGCTGGAGGACGTCCGGGCGCGTCTCCGGGCTGCCCGGGCCGGCGAGGTCGACGCGATGATCGTCTCGGGCGGCGTCTCGGTCGGACCGTACGACGTCGTCCGTGCCGCCTTCGCGGAGATCGGCCGGATCGAGCTCTGGCGGGTGGCCGTCCAGCCCGGCAAGCCGTTCGCCTTCGGCGTGGTCGACCAGCGACCGGACGCAGGGACGCTCCTGTTCGGCCTGCCGGGCAACCCGGTCTCGAGCTTCGTGACGTTCGAGCTGTTCGTCCGGCCGGCCCTCCGACGGTTGGCCGGCTACCCGGACGACCGGCTCGTCCGATCCGTCGACCGCGGCGTCCTCCGCGACGACGTGACGAAGTCGCCGGGTCGGCGCGGCTTTCTCCGGGTCATTGCCGAACGTGATCCAGGCGGGGCGACGATCCGCGACCCGGAGGGCCGGGTGCCGGTCCGTCTCGCCGGCGGTGGGCGAGGGCAGGGGAGCCATGTCCTGTCCGCGCTCGCAGCGGCGGACGCCCTGGCGATCGTGCCGGAGTCTGTCGATCGGCTTCCCGCAGGCTCCTCCGTCGATCTGTGGTGGCTCGACCGCGACTGAGAGGTACGGCGGGCGATCGCTGCCGACGCGTGAACCGTAGCGGCCGGTCGGCGGGGAGGCGGCCGGAACCACGATACTGGGAGCTCATGGCCAAGGACCAGCCGCCCCGCGCCGAGCGTCGCCGCCTCACCCATGTCGACCGATCCGGGCGGCCGCGGATGGTCGACGTCTCCGGGAAGCCGCCGACGGCGCGGCGAGCGGTCGCCGAGGCCGAGGTTGCGGTCTCGGACGAGACGATGAGCCTCGTCATCGACGGTGGCGGTCCCAAGGGCGACGTTCTCGGGGTCGCGGAGCTGGCGGGCGTGATGGGCGGTAAACGAACCAGTGAGCTGATCCCGCTCTGCCATCCCCTGGCGCTGACGGATCTCGTCGTTGCGGTGACACCGGACCGGACTGCCGGCGTCCTGCGGGTCCGGGCGGAAGCCGCCACCACCGGCCCGACCGGCGTCGAGATGGAGGCGCTGACCGCGGCCAGCGTCGCCGCGCTCACGATCTACGACATGGTCAAGGGCGTGGAGCGAGGCGTCGAGATCCGGGCGGTCCGGCTCGTCTCGAAGGCCGGCGGCAAGAGCGGCGAGTGGCATCGCTCTGCCGAGGCCGAGGGGGCAGGCGCCGGCGGGCGGCGGCGACCCGGGGCCCGGGTCGCCGGACGTATCGGCGGGCGGCGTCGCGGGGGACCGGCATGACCTCGACCACCGGATCGCGCTCCGTGCTCGTCCTGACGGCCAGCGATCGCAGCGCCGAGGGGACCAGGGCCGATGCCAGCGGCAGCGCGCTGCAGGAACGACTTGCGGGCCTCGGCTTCGCGGTGGAGCGGGCGGTCGTGGCGGACGACCGCGGCGCGATCGCGGCCCGGCTGCGGGATGGCGCCGCCCACCACCCGCTGATCGTGACGACGGGTGGCACCGGCCTGACGCCGCGCGACGTGACGCCGCAGGCCACGCTGGACGTCGTCGACTACGAAGTGCCGGGTCTTGCCGAAGCGATGCGGGCCGACGGCCGGCTGAAGACGCCGTTCGCCGCCCTCAGCCGTTCCGTGGTCGGGGTGGTCGGCCGGACCCTCGTCGTGAACACCCCCGGGAGCCCGAAGGCGGCGCTCGAGTCGCTCGACGCGATCGTTCCGGTCCTCGATCACGCCCTGGAGACGCTCGCCGGTCCGTACGATCACGCGGCGGCCGGTTCGGGCGCCAACCCCGATCGGCTACAGGAGGATCGCTGAGCGAGGTGTTCCCGATCTTCGAGCATGTCCCGGCCTACCCCGCGGTCTTCGTCGTGTTCTGGGGCGCGGCGGCCCTGTTCGTCCTTGCCATGGCCCGGCACCTGCGGGTGTTCGCCGCGGCGCAGCCGGTCCAACCCCAACCCCGGCCGCTCGGCGATATCCCGCGGCGGTTCACCGGCCTCGTCGAGTACGCGCTGATCCAGACGAAGATGTTCAAGGACTGGCGCGCCGGCCTGATGCACGCGGGGATCTTCTGGGGCTTCGTGCTCCTGACGATCGGCACGGCCAACATCGTCACGGGCGGCGTGATCCAGGCGATCCTGTCGATCCCCTTGAACGGCTTGCTGTGGGCCGCGATCGCGGCGATGCAGAACGTCGTCGCCGTCATCGTCCTCGTCTCGATCGGCTGGGCGTTCGAGCGACGGCTCGTGTCGCGGCCGAGGCGTCTGACCTACAACCGCGACGCGCTCGTGATCCTCTCGATGATCGGCGGCGTCGTCGCCACGGAGCTGTTCGCCCAGGTCGTCGAGGCGGCGCGGTTCGGTGACGTTCCGGGGGCGTTCGTCGCGGACACTCTCGCCGGTCCGCTGCAATCAGCGCCGGCGGGGTCGCTGGAGATCGTCTTCGCGATCCTGTGGTGGGCGCACATCGTCCTCGTCGCCGCGTTCCTCATCTACCTGCCGTTCAGCAAGCACCTCCACATCGCGACCGCGTTCCCGAACATCTGGTACCGGAAGCTCGCGCCGCGCGGGCAGCTGCCCCAGATGGACCTCGAGCGCGAGGACGCGACGTTCGGGCTGCGCTCGCTGCAGGACCTCGGCTGGAAGGACCTCCTGGACGGATTCACCTGCACCGAGTGCGGTCGCTGCCAGCAGGCCTGCCCGGCCCACAACACCGGGAAGCCACTCAACCCCAAGGCGTTCATCATGGGTCTCCGGGACATGTCGGTCGAGGCCGAGCACGGCCTGGACCTGATCCCGAACAGCCCGATCGTCCGCGACACCTACGGGCTGAACGACTCGACGCCTGCGGCGGAGCGGATGGCCGCCCGGATCGTCGACGACGCGATCCCGTACGACGCCGTCTGGGACTGCGTCACGTGCGGCGCGTGCGTCGAGGCCTGCCCCGTCCTGATCGAGCACGTCGACAAGATCGTGGGGTTGCGACGGAACCTCGTGCTCGAGGAGTCGCGCTTCCCATCGGAGCTCACGGGCGCCTTCCGGGGGATGGAAGGCCAGGGCAACCCGTGGGGCCAGCCGGCATCCACGCGCACGGACTGGACGAAGGGACTCCCGTTCGAGGTGCCGACCGTCGCCTCGCTGGCCGCATCGCCCGGCGGACTCGACTCGCTGGAGGTCCTCTACTGGGTCGGCTGCGCCGCGGCGTTCGACGAGCGGAACAAGCGCGTCGCCCGGGCCGTTGCGACCTGCCTGAATGCGGCGGGGATCCGCTTCGCGATCCTGGGCCAGGAGGAGTCCTGCACGGGCGATCCGGCACGGCGGATGGGCAACGACTACGTCTACCAGATCCTCGCCTCGGGCAACGTCGACACGTTGAACCGCTATGGGATGGGCGAGCGGACGATCGTCACGGCCTGCCCCCACTGCTTCAACGCGATCGGCAACGAGTACGCCCAGCTCGGCGGCCAGTTCCGCGTCGTCCATCACACGACGTTCCTGCAGGGTCTGCTCGCGGACGGCCGGCTCCGCGTCGCCGAGGACGGCGCCGACGGCGTCGGGTCCGTGACGTACCACGACTCGTGCTATCTGGCCCGGTACAACAACGTGATCGCCGCACCGCGCGACGTCCTGGGCGCCGTTCCGGGCCTCGAGCTTCGCGAGATGGACAAGAGCGGTCGGAACACGTTCTGCTGCGGCGCGGGCGGCGGCCGGATGTGGATGGAGGAGACCCGCGGCACCCGGATCAACGCCGAGCGGACGCGCCAGGCCCTGGCGACCGGTGCGGGAACCGTCGCGACCGCCTGTCCGTTCTGCATGACGATGCTCAAGGACGGCCTGTCCGACGCGCAGTCCGAGGCGGTGTCGGCCGGCGCCGGTGTGGTCAACGCCCGCGACATCGCCGAGATCCTCGCCGATGTCGTCGTCCCGACCCCGGCCGATCCCCGGCGCGCCCTGCCCGTCCTCCAGTAGGTTCGCCTTCGCGATTAGGTTCGCCCCCGCCACGAGGCTCCCTTCGCCCGAATCTCACCTCCGCCACGAGGCTCCCTCCGCCCGAAGCTCGCCTCCGCTCCGGAAGCTTCCCTCCGCCACCTTCGTGCAACGCCCGGCCGAGTTCGGCCCGGCCGCAGCTCCGACCGGGACGCCCATGCTTCGCCCATGTCGATCCGCCTGCCCTCGACGGGCAACGTCGCGCGCCTCCTCGCCTGCCTCCTTGCCTGTGCGTCGGTCCTCGGCGCGTGCGATTCCGGAAAGGGCAGCCCCGCTCCCGGTTCGAGTGGCATCCCGTCGGAAGCGGCCGGCGGCAACGGCTCGCCCGGCTCCGGCGGCAGCGGTGGCAACGGCTCTGTCGGCTCGGGCGCCGGGAGCCCGTCCGGCGTTCCGGGTCCGGTCGGCGGCTCCGGCAATCCGGGTGCCGTGGGCAGTGCCGCGGCCGGCGGTGGGGCGTCGACCGCGGCGGGTCCCGGCGAGCTCGAGCAGACGTTCGAGACCGTCGTGGCGAACGTGAGCCCGTCGGTGGTCGTGATCGAGACGGACGAGGGACTCGGCAGCGGGATCGTGCTCGATGCCCAGGGCGACATCGTGACGAACGCCCACGTCGTCGGGACCGCGACGACGTTCCGGGTCGCGACCGCGACCGGGGAGCGGCTCGATGGCCGCCTCGTCGGCTCCTTCGCCGCGGACGACGTCGCCGTCGTCAAGGTCTCCGGCGGCAGCCTCCAGCCGGCGAGCTACGGTGATTCCTCGAAGCTCCGGGTCGGCCAGATCGTGCTCGCGATCGGGAACCCGCTCGGGCTCCAGAGCAGCGTCACGGACGGGATCATCAGCGCCCTCGGCCGAACGGTGAACGAGCCGTCGGGTGCCGCCCTGCCGAACGCGATCCAGACGAGTGCGCCGATCAACCCGGGCAACAGTGGCGGCGCGCTGGTCGACCTGAGCGGTGCCGTGATCGGGATCCCGACTCTCGCCGCCAGCGATCCCCAGATGGGTGGTGCGGCGCCCGGGATCGGCTTCGCCGTCCCGAGCAACATCGCGACGGACATCGCCCACCAGCTCGTCCAGAACGGCAAGGTCGTCTCGTCGCATCGGGCGTATCTCGGTGTTCAGCTCGCCGACGTCACGACCGGGCAGGGCGCGCTGGTCTTCTCGGTTCAGTCCGGTGGACCGGCCGCGAAGGCCGGCATCCCCGAGGACGTCCTGATCGTCTCGATCGGCGGTAAACCGACACCGGACAGTGCGACGCTGGCGGCGGTGCTGGCGGAGCTCCAGCCGGGCCAGACCGTCGACGTGGAGTACATGGCGCGAGACGGGTCGCAGAAGACGGTGAAGGTCACGCTCGGGGAGCTCCCGGGCTGACCCGTCGGCGGAGTCATTGCCGTCCCGCTGCCACCGCAGGTCGCGGCCCACGACCACCGATTCCGGCGATGGCTGTGCACCGCACGCGCCTTCCTCGCCCGAGTCACCCGACTTGGGGCGGAGTCGGCCATGAGTCAGCTGCGGTCGGCATCCAGCGAAGGGTGGTGACGCCGGCTCCTCGCGTTCGGTCGACGCAACGTGGGTTCGACGCACATGCGACCCAGGCGGAGGTCCGGACTGCCGACCATTCCGGACGGGAACGGTCGAGGACTCGCGACCTCGGAGGTCGGCGACATCGCCGCGGTCAGCCCGGCAGCGGCCGCTTGCAGCTGATGCAGTTCTTGTCGGTCCAGAGATTCGGCATCCCGCAGCTCGGGCAGCGCTTCTCGCCCTCCGTCGAGACCGCGTAGGGGCTGGCACCCGCCCGGGCCTCGCGATCGAGCCGCTGCCGTCGCCGGATGAGCACGACCGACACGGCGAGAACCGCGATCGCGATCACGAGGAGCAGCAGCTCCGTGGACTGGCTCATGACGGTCCCTCGAGCGACTGGAGCGGGCCCCCGGACGGCCGTTCGTCGCGTGCGGCGAAGCCTAACGCCGTCCACCGCCCGTGTCGCCCCTTCCGGAACGACTGGTACGATCCCGACGTGGTCAGCGCCGCGACCTATCGCCTCACCGACGACCAGGCCGCGCTCCGGGATGCCGTCCGCGTCCTCGCCGACGAGCGGATCGCGCCGCGGGCCGCGGCGATCGATCGGACCGGGGAATTCCCGTGGGACGTCAAGGAGCTGCTCGCCAGTCACGACATCCTCGCCCTGCCGTACCCCGAGGAGCACGGCGGCCTGGGTGGCGAGCTGCTGACGGTCTGCCTCGCGATCGAGCAGATCAGCCGCGTCTGCGCCACGAGCGGCCTGATCCTCGCGGTCCAGGAGCTGGCGTCGCTGCCGCTCCTCCTCGCCGGATCCGACGAGCAGCAGAATCGGTGGTTCCCGGACCTCGCTGCCGGGCGGAAGCTGATCGCGTTCGCCCTCACCGAAGCCGAGGCGGGCAGTGACGTTGCCGCTGCGCGGACGCGGGCCCGGCGCGACGGCGACGCGCCCGACGCGGACTGGCTCCTCGACGGCTCGAAGCGGTTCATCAGCCAGGGCAGCGTCGCCGACCTGATCACCGTGTTCGCCGCAACCGCCGACGACGAGAGCACGCCCCGGCATCGCCGGCTCACCTGCTTCATCGTCGAGAAGGACATGCCCGGCTTCACGGTCGAGCGGGTCGAGCACAAGATGGGCATCCGTGGCTCGCCCACCGCGGAGCTCAGCTTCCGCGGCGTCCGCGTCCCCGATGCGAACCGCGTCGGCGAGGTGGGCCAGGGCTTCGAGCTCGCGATGCGGACGCTCGACCGGAGCCGGCCGGGGATCGCGGCACAGGCGGTCGGGCTCGCCCAAGGGGCACTCGAGGTCGCCGCCGCGTATGCCCACGATCGGACCCAGTTCGGCAAGCCGATCGACGAGTTCCAGATGATCCAGGCGATGCTCGCGGACATGGACGCGGGGACCGAAGCCGCGCGACAGCTGCTCTACAAGGCCTGCACGGAGATCGACGCGAACTCGCCGGAAGCGGCTCGCTGGTCGGCGGTGTGTAAACTCGTCGCCGGCGACACCGCGATGCGCGTGACGACGGATGCCGTCCAGGTCCTCGGCGGGTATGGCTACATCGATGAGTTTCCCGTCGAGCGGATGATGCGAGACGCGAAGATCACCCAGCTCTACGAGGGCACCCAGCAGATCCAGCGGCTGGTCATCGCACGAGCGTTGACCACCCGTCGCTGACACCCCCGTCGCAGGATCGTCGCGAACCGTCGAACGGAGGCTGCCCGCCCGTGCGAATCGTCGTCCTCGTGAAGCCCGTCCCCGACACGGCGTCGGGCGGGGAGCGGCTCCGGCCGAACGACTGGCGTCTGGATCGCGCCGCCGTTCCCGCGGTCGTCAACGCCAACGACGAGTACGCCCTCGAGTCCGCCCTCAAGCTGACCGAGGCGCACGGCGGCGAGGTCCACCTCCTCTCGATGGCCGGCACCGCGGCGCCGGAGACGATGCGAAAGGCGCTTGCGATGGGCGCCGCGAGCGGCACGCTCGTGACCGACGAGACGCTCGGCGGATCGGACACGGTGTCCACGACGCGGGTCCTCGCGGACGCGCTTCGTGGCCTCGAGTACGACCTCGTCTTCGCCGGCGCCGACACGTCGGATGGCGGCGCGGGCGTCGTCCCGGCGGGCGTCGCGGCACTGCTGGCTCTGCCATACGTGTCCTACGCAGCCCGGATCGTGCCCGACCCAGAGCACCGGACGGTCCGGGTCCACCGGATCACGCCGACGGGCTACGACGTGCTCGAGGCCCCGATGCCGGCGCTCATCGTCGCGACCCAGGCGCTCGGCGAGCCGCGCTACCCCTCGCTGAAGGGGATCATGGCGGCCCGCTCGAAGTCGATCGAGACGAAGGCGCTGTCCGACGTGACCGGCGAGGCGGTCGGTGCGGGGCCCGTCGGGGGAGCGATCGCGACGAACGAGGTCACCGGTGCGGAGGCGCCACCGCCGCGCGGCAAGACGCGCGTCGTCCGGGGCCCGGCGGACGAGGCGGCGCGCGAGGTCGTCGCCTTCCTCGCCGAGCGGAGGATCATCTGATGGCGCCCAGCGGTGCCGGCGGCGCGGCCGCCGGGCAGGGCGCGCTTTGGGTCCATGGCGAGACGACCGCGGATGGCGGGCTCGCCCGGATCAGCACGGAGGTCGCGACGCTTGCGCGGTCGCTCGGCGAGGCGGCCGGCCGGGACGTGGTCGGCGTCGTCGTCGCCGCGGACCCGACGAAGGCGGCCGAAGAGCTGGGGACCTACGTGCCGCGCGTTCTTGCCGTCACGGAGCCGGCCACCGCGGAGCACGCCGCAGGCACGATCGTCGGTCAGCGTCTGACGGCGCTCGTGGAGCGGGATCAACCGTCGTTCCTGCTCGTCGGCGCCGGGCCCGAGGGTCGCGACGTCGCCGGGGTCGTCTCGGCCCTGACCGGGCTCGGCGTCCTGGTCAACGCGACGGCAGTCCGATGGGAAGACGGTCCGGTCGTCGAGATGAGCGTCTTCGGCGGCAAGCTGAACACGACGAGCCGCTTCACATCCGGTCGCGGCATCGTGACCGTCCGGCCGAATGTCGTCACGGCCGAGCCCGCCGGCTCGGCGGGATCCGTCGAGACCGTTGCGGCGGCCGGTGAGCTGAGCCTCCCGCAGGTTCCCGTCGTCGAGCGCGAGCCTGCGGCAGCGACCGCCGCGCCCATCGAAGAAGCCCGGGTCATCGTGTCGGGCGGGCGTGGCGTCGGCGGCCCGGAGGGTTTCACGCTCGTCCGCGAGATCGCCGAGGCACTGGGTGGCACGGTCGGCGCGACACGGGCCGCCGTGGACGCCGGCTGGATCCCGTACGCGCAGCAGATCGGCCAGACCGGCAAGATCGTGAAGCCGGCGCTCTACCTCGCGCTCGGGATCTCGGGCGCGATCCAGCACAAGGTCGGGATGCAGACGGCCGAGACGATCGTCGCGGTCAATCGCGATCCGGACGCGCCGATCGCCGAGTTCGCGGATCTCGTCGTGATCGGCGACCTGTTCGAGGTCGGCCCAGCGTTGCTCGCGGCGCTCCGCGAGCGGGCGGGCTGACCTCACCGCGGGCGACGGCAGGAACGGCTGACCGATGGAGCCGCTGCTCCTCCTGCCCGTGGCCGCCTTCCTCATCTTGCTCGTCCTGTTCGCGCTCGTGCTCCGACGGGCCGGCCGGTTCATCGCGGCGACCCGCGACGTCGAGCGGTTCCGGCGGCAGGTCGCCGACCTGACGACGCGGATCGAGACCTCGCTCGGGGAGATCTGCGAGCGCGTCGACTCCGTCCGGCGGGGGCAGGTCGGCGCGGAGGCGCTCGGCGACGACATCGCCGCCTCGCTCGACGCCGTCGCGCGCTACGCCGACGAGGCGAAGGCATTGCACCCGCCACGCGAGGCGGCGCGCATCCGGGAGGAGATCATCGCCGAGCTGGAGCGCGCCGGACGCGCCCTGGAGATGATCGAGCACGGGCGATCGATCCAGGTGTCGGCGCGGGCCGGTGGCCGGGAGATCGAGGCGCAGACATCGGTCAAGCGCGGCTATCTCAACGTCCTGCACGCCCGGGAGGCGATCGCCCATCAGGCGGGTCTCGTCAGCGGCATCCCCGGCATGGAGGAGGTCGGGTTCCAGCGCCGGAACGCCTGAGACGGGCCGAGCGGGTCGTGTGACCCGCTATCTAGTGGTATGATCGGCCGACACCACAACCGGTAGTGGTGTCAGCCGCGAACGTACCGACCGTCAGGAGTCCGGATGCGCTGTCCACATTGCGGGGCTCGAGAGACGCGAGTCGTCGACTCGCGCGACCTCGACGACTCCGCGACGATCCGCCGCCGTCGCGAATGCACCGCCTGTGCGACCCGGTTCACCACCTATGAGCGCGTCGAGGCCGCTCGCCTCGTCGTCGTGAAGCGCGACGGCAATCGCCAGGAGTTCGACCGGGAGAAGCTCGCCGCCGGCCTCCGCAAGGCCCTGACGCGCCGACCGGTCCCCGGCGACGCCGCGGAGCGCGCCGCCGACGAGATCGAGGCAGAGCTCCGGGCCCAGGGGGCGACCGAGGTCCCGTCGTCGCAGGTCGGCACCTTCGCGATGGAGAAACTCCGGGAATTGGATCAGATCGCGTACATCCGGTTCGCGAGCGTCTACCAGAGCTTCGACGATCTCGAGGACCTCAAGCGCGAGGTCGACAGCCTGTTCGCCGAACGGGAGACGATCGCCCTCGATTTCCGGCCGGGGTCCACGGGGCGCGGCGCGGCCTCGCCCGAATGAGCGTCCTGTCCGACCGGGACATCCGCGCCGCGCTCGACGGCGGCGAGGTTGCGATCCGGCCGTACGACCCGTCGGATCTCCAGCCATCGTCGGTCGACCTCCACCTCGATCGGTCGTTCCGCGTCTTCCGCAACAACCGCTACCCGTACATCGACGTTCGCTCGCCGCAGCCGGACCTCACCGAGCTCCTGAAGGTCGCCGACGAGGAGCCGTTCATCCTCCATCCGGGCGAGTTCGTCCTCGGCCAGACGCTCGAATGGGTCGAGCTGCCGGACGATCTCGTCGCACGGCTCGAGGGCAAGGCGCTGGCACTGGATACGCCGATCCCCACGCCGGGCGGCTGGCGCACGATGGGGGACCTCGAACCGGGCGACTTCGTGTTCGACGAGGCGGGCGTCCCGACCCCCGTCGTCGCTGCCACGGAGACGATGGTCAACCGGCCGTGTCGCGAGGTGATCTTCTCGGACGGCACGACGATCGTTGCCGACGCCGAGCATCAATGGGTCACGGTGGACCAGGCGGGACGAGCGGACGGTAACGCGCCGCTCGCCGTGCGGACGACGGACGAGGTCGCGCGCACGGTTCGGGCGAACGGCGAGAGCAATCACCACGTTCCACTGGCGGGCGCGGTCCAGTACCCAACGCGACTCGACCTGCCGATCGAGCCCTACACGCTCGGCGCCTGGCTGGGCGATGGCACGACGACCGCTGACACGATCACCTCCGTCGACGACGGAGTCCTCGAGCAGATCAGCGGCGACCGGTATCCGGTGCGGCGCCAGACCTCTGCGCGGTACCTGTGGAGCGTCGGCGCGACGGGCCGGGCACGGGGCTCGCGGACCGGCCGATCGGACCGAAACGGCAGCCTCGCGACTCGCCTGCGCGATCTCGGAATGCAGGACGGGAAGCACGTCCCGAGACGCTACCTCGAGGCGGACATCCATCAGCGCCTCGCGCTGCTCCAGGGCCTGATGGATACCGACGGCGACGTGGACGACGTCGCCGACTGCTGCGAATTCACGAGCGCCAACGAGCAGCTCGCGGACGCCGTCGTGGAGCTGGCCGCGAGCCTCGGTTTCCGGCCGATCAGGTCGACCGGGCGGGGCATGCTCGAGCCCGTCGACAAGGTCGCGATGTCCCGCGTGACCTTCACGCCGGACCGACCGGTGTTCCGTCTCGTGAGGAAGCTCTCCCGCGAGAAGCCGAGCGCTGCGCGGTTCCAGCGATTCCGCTCGATCGACGTCGTGCGCGAGGTCCCGTCGGTGCCGGTGCGATGCATCCAGGTCGGCTCACCGAATGGTGTGTTCCTCGCCTCGCAGTCGTTCATTCCCACGCACAACAGCTCGCTCGGGCGGCTTGGACTGCTCATCCACTCGACCGCCGGTTATGTCGATCCGGGCTGGAAAGGCAATCTCACGCTGGAGCTCTCGAACGTCGCCAACCTTCCGATCGCCCTGTACTTCGGGATGAAGATCGGCCAGATTTCCTTCTTCCGGATGAGCTCGCCGGTCGAGCGCCCCTATGGATCGCCTGAGCTCGGCTCGAAATACCAGGGCCAGTCGGAGCCCACCGCGTCGGCCTTCCACCGCGACTTCCGGGCGTCGAACGGTTCCGACGGCGAGGACCGATCACGGCCCTGAACGACGCCGTCGATTGGCGGCGCGACCTCGGCGGTGGCTTCCGCATCGCGATCGTCCGGGCCGGCACGTTCCGGTCCGACGCGGGCGCCCTCTTCGGGCCGGTGCCGCGGACGCTGTGGAACCGCTGGGTCACCGAGGAGATCGACGCCGACAACCGCCTGCTCCAGGCGCTCAACTGCCTGCTGATCGAGACGCCCGATGGCCGCGTCCTCGTCGAGACCGGGATCGGGGAGCGACTCGACGACAAGACCCGCGCGATGCGCGGGTACGAGGGCTCCGCGATCGTGCCGGCCCTGTCGGATGCGGGCTTCGATCCGGCCTCGATCGACGTCGTCGCGATGAGCCATCTCCACTTCGACCACGCCGGTGGCCTCCTCCGGAGCGACGGAACCCGGGCGTTCCCACGGGCCCGGATCGTCGCGCAGCGCGCCGAGTGGGAGATCGCCCTGGGCGACAACCCGCGACTCGTCGCGAGCTACGTTCAGCCCGAGCTGGAGCTGGCCCACGACTGGGGCGCCGAGGGCTGGGTCGATGGCGAGCGTGAGCTCATCCCGGGCGTCTTCGTGGTCCCGACGGGCGGCCATTCGGCGGGTCACCAGGCCGTGGTCGTCCGGGCGCCCGGAGCAGCGCCGCTGGCGTTCTTCGGGGACCTGGCGATGCGGCCGTGGAGTGCGAACCCGCGCTGGGTGACGGCGTTCGACGACTTCCCGCTCACCTCGGTCGAGGTCAAGGCGTCGCTCTTCGCGACCGCCGCGGACGAAGCGTGGACCATCGTGCTGTCGCACGAGCTGCGCCAGCCGGTGGGCCGGCTGGTGCCGGATCGTGATCGCTACCGGTACGAGGCGGAGTAGGCCGCTCCTCGGTCGGCGACGACCGCCGACGCCCGGCCGGATGACGTACGCCACGACGTGACATCTGTCCGGCATCCGTCGGGTCTTCCGGCAGGTCCGGCCATGCGGAGTCCGCGGTTACGGTTCTCCCAGAACGACGGACCGCCGGACTTCTGAAGCTGAGTCCGGTGGCGCGCAGACCAGACGGCGGGATGCCGAGCGGCTGCGGCGCCGGCATGGATTTCGAATCGGCGGTCCGCCGTCTTCCCCCTTCGACCGACGAACTAGCTCGGCGCCCCCGGCGACGGCGGTGCGCCGAGTGACGGCGGCGCGCCGTGCGACGGCCCCTCGGTTCCGGACGCGGGCGACGTCGCTCCACGCGACGAGATGGAACCGGCGGGCAGGATCGCCTCCACCTGGGCGATCGCCGCGTTCTCGCTGAGCGGCGCGAGGACGAACGAATGGACCGCCCCTTCGGGCCCGATGAAGATCGAGGTCGGCAGACCCGGCGGGTGATACAGCCGGTAGATCTCGCCCGTGACGTCCGCCGCGATCCGGTAGTCCAGCTGGTACTTCGCGGCGTAGGCGGCGACGTTCGCGGCGCTCGATTCCTGGACGCTGATGCCGATGACGACGAGTCCGTGGTTCGCGTACCGATCGGCGACGTTGCGGAGGACGGGCGTCTCCGATTGGCAGGGTGGGCACCAGGACGCCCAGAAGTTCAACCAGACGGCCTTGCCGCGCAGATCCGCGAGCCGCACGGGCTGTCCCCGGAGGTCCATCAGCGCCGAGGTCGTGCCATCGGGACGTTGAACCTGGAGCTCCGGCGCCATCTGACCGGGGCGGACGCCGATCGTGCCCGCGGGATCGAGCACGAACTGCGTTGCGCCTGGCGCTGCGGGAGTGGTGATTCCGGTGGTCCCCAGCGGCGTCGTGACGACGACGAGCCCGACGGTCGCCGCCACGACGACCGCCGCACCCGCCAGGAGCTGGCGGCCGCTGAACGGACCGATCAGGCCGCGACGCTCGCGGCGGTGCACGAACCCGGGCCGATCCGCCACTCAGATGCCGGCGAAGTTGAAGAAGCGAGGG
>JBPYEM010000380.1:0-7561 GCA_051985205.1 Candidatus Limnocylindrales bacterium
GGCGACGAGGGCGAGGAGCCGATCGCGGGCGGCGATCGTGCCCGCGGGCCGCGGGTCGCCCCCGCCGGCGATCAGTCCCGGATCTCCTCGAACAGACGGGGCTGCAGGTCCGTTGCCCGGACGCGCCGCGGCCCCGCGACCAGCGCCCGCACCTCCCCACGGCGCACGAAGCGACGGCCGCCCAGCTTGATGCTCTGGAGCTTGCCGGTCCGAGCCCAGCCGCCGATCGTCGACGGCCGGAAGTGGACGTTCGACGCCTCGAGGATCTCGGCCGCCTCGCCCAGGCTGATCCAGTCCGATGCCGATCCGGCCATCAGTCGGCGTCGCCCTTCGAGCTCTTCGCCTTGGTCGTCGGCTCCTTCGTCGCGGTCGTCGACGACGGCGAAGCGTCGCCGCCCACGGCGTCCGTCGAGGTCGTCCCGGTCTCCGACGACTTCGTGTCGGTCGTCGTTGCACCCGGCTTGGACGTCGCGCTGCGGTCCTTCTTCGCCCAGCCCGACCCCTTGAAGTGGATCGCCGGTGCGGCGAACGCCTTGCGGACGTTGGTCGAATGGCACACCGGGCACTCGGTCGGGCCGGTCTCGTGGATCCCGTGGATCACCTCGAACCGGTGGCCGTGGTCGCAGACGTACTCGTAGATCGGCATCGGGTTCGGGCGAGGAGTCGCCTCAGCCGCGGAGGAGGCGCATGCCGCACTTCGGGCAATAGAAGGCCCGATCGTGGGCGGACGCGAAACCGCAGTGGGCACAGACGAGACCGCCCCGGCCCGCCGCCGGCACCGGCCGTTCGATCGCGGTGAGCCCCATCGCGTACTGGTTCGCGAGGATGTTCGTCAGGATCCCGAGGAGGATCTTCGACGCGATCCGATCCGTGTCGCCACGGACACCCTTGCCACCCCAGCCCACGACGGCCCGGACGATCATGTCGCCCGTCGCCTCGTCCCAGTGCGAGGCGACACCACCGACGACCGCGCTGTATTCGGGGTAGCCGCTCGTGTCGACCTCGCCGTCGAGCAGCGTGCAGACGAACGTGTCGAATGCCAGGTCGATCGCATCGATCGACTCGAGGACGACGAGCGCGTGGCGGGTCACTGGGGAGTGGATGTGGTGGGCGTTCAGCCACTGCATGGCCTCGGACGGCCGGGCCATGACCGGCGTCGCCTGGCTGTACTCGATCGGCAGCGGATCGACGACCTCGATCTCCGACTTGGCGAGGCCGTGCAGCATCGCCGGGAGCTCGTGCATGGCATTGGGGCCGGCTTCCATCCGGACGCCCTCGGAGGTCTTGCCCGCGTAGTAGAGCTTGAGCTGGAATTCCTGCGCGACGACCTCTTCGGGGAGGGTGACGCTCAGCCGGCCGGCCGCTTGCGGGGCGGCAGCCCCCGGCGTCGCTGGGGCGCCCGATTCGGTGTTGCGGCGCTTGAGGAAGTCGAGCGGCACGGCAGGCTCCGTGGAGACGGGGATCGCTGGCGGCATGGTAGCAGCGGGACTCCGCCGGTCGTCACCCGGACGTTCGGGCCGTCGACCGCCCGGCACCTGTCGGCGATCGGCCCGCGGCGGGCCCCGTCGGACGCGTCAGCGCCGGGCGGTTTCCAGGATCAGCGCCTCGTCCGGGCCGAGCGTCAGCCGGCCGTCCGGGTCGGGCTGCGACGGCTCGGAGGCCGTGCCGACGCGGGCGAGCCAGCCCCCCGAACCCGTGATGGCAGCGAGGTCCACGCTTCGCGGCTCGCCGACGAAGTTGACGAGCGCGAGGAGGCGCTCTCCGTCGACCTCCCGCGACCACACCAGCACATCGTCGACGCCCGCCGCCAGACGCGTCATCGAGCCGCGCTGGAGCGCCGCCGCGGTCCGCCGATAGCGAAGCAGCCGCTCGTAGCAGGCGAGCACGGAGTTCGGGTCGCGTTGCTGCCCGGCGACGTTGCGCTCCCGGTAGTCCGGACCGAGCCGCAGCCATGGTCGACCGGTCGTGAAGCCCGCCCCCGCGTCACCCGTCCACTGCATCGGCGTTCGGCATCGCGAGCGGTCGTACCACGGGAAGTCCGGTCCTGCCCGGAGGGCCGGCGGGTCGACGATCTCGTCGCGCGGGATGTCGACGTCGACCATCCCGATCTCCTCGCCGTAGTAGAGGAACGGCGTCCCACGCTGGGCGAGGATGAACACCGCAGCCGCCTTGGCGATCGCATCGCGATCCGGCATCCGGTCCCGTCCCACCGAGGCGGAGAGGCGCGTCGCCTGGCGCTCGCGGTCGTGATTGGAGAGCGCGACCGTGGGCCAGACCGCCGGTCCGAAGGCTGCCTCGCGTCCGGCAATCGCCGCGTCGAAGGCGGCCGCGGTCCACGGCGCTTGCATCAGCGACCAGTCGAACACGATGTGGCGGTCCCGGGCGTACCGCGCCGCGAGCTCCGTCTCCCGCGAGAACAGCTCGCCGATCGTCATCCGCCCCGGTCCCTCGTCGACGATCGACCGGAACCGCTCGATCAGCTCCGGGAAGTCCGGCTGGTCGATGTCGAACTTGTGCTCGAGGCGGCTCCACGGGGAGTGGCCCTCGATGACCGGGTTGTCCCGAAGCTCAGGATCCTTCAGGAAGGCGTTGAACACGTCCAGCCGGAAGCCGTCGACGCCGCGCGCCAGCCAGCCCCGGACCATGTCCCACTGGGCCGTCTCGACCGCCGGATTCCGCCAGTTCAGCTCCGGCTGACCCACCAGGAACGTGTGGTAGTAGAACTGGCCGCGCTCCGGCACCCACTCCCAGCCCGGGCCGCCGAAGAACGAGACCCAGTTGTTCGGCGGCAGCGGCCGGCCGTCGGCGTCCCAGCCGGACGGATCGCGCCAGAGGTAGAAGTCGGCATAGAGGCCTTCGCGCGACTGGCGCGACGCGACGAACCACGAATGCTCGTCGCCCGTGTGGTTCATCACCAGGTCGAGGATCACGCGGATCCCCTGCCCATGGCAGCGCCGGACGAGCTCGTCGAAGTCCGCGTTCGTGCCGAAGAGCGGGTCGACCGTGGTGTGGTCGGACACGTCGTAGCCGAGGTCGCGACCCGGCGAGGGGTAGAACGGCGAGAGCCAGATCGCGTCGATGTCGAGCCCGCCGGGACCGAAGTGGTCGAGGTGATCGATGATCCCGCGGAGGTCGCCGGTGCCGTTGCCATCGCTGTCCGCGAAGCTCCGCGGGTAGATCTGGTAGACGACGCCGTCGCGCCAGTCGGCGGTCGTCGCCGTGACCACGGGAGCAGTCGAGGGATCCGTCATGGGCGGAAAGTCTGTTTCCGCCGACCGGTCGCGGTCAATCGCCTGGTGCGATTCGCGGGTGGACGCCAACGGATCTCGGCATCCGGCGGTTTCCCGCGACGAGGGCCGACACGCCCGGCCCGACCCTATACTCGACCGCCCGTGACCTCGCCCTCATCCCCCTCGTCCGACCGGCCCCGGCGCCCGATCCGGATCGGTGTCGCCGGCCTCGGCGCCGTCGCGCAGGCCGTTCACCTGCCCCTGGTCGCGCGACGCCCGGACGCGTTCGAGCTTGCCGCGATCTGCGATCTCTCGACCTCCCTGCTGGGCGCCATCGGCGATCGTTACGGCGTCCCGCCGGCCGCCCGGTACCCGTCCTTCGATCGCCTGCTCGACGACGGCTCGCTCGACGGGATCGTGCTCCTGACCTCGGGATCCCACGGCGAGTCGGCGCTCGCAACGCTGGACCGAGGCTTGCCGATCCTGTGCGAGAAGCCCCTTGCGTACACGCTCGCGGAAGCCGACGCGCTCGCGGCCTCGCCGAACCGCGATCGGCTCCTGCTCGGCTACATGAAGATCTTCGATCCGGCCGTCGAGGAGGCCGCCCGGATCGTCCGGGACGAGCGCTCGACGCTCGGCGACCGGCGAGCGATCGAGGTGGCGGTGCTGCACCCGACGAGCGCGTCGCAGCTCGCCTTCGCCCATCTCCTCCCTCCGCCGACCGACGTCGACCGGGAGGTGATCGCCGGTCTTCGGGCCGCGACGGATGCCCTCGTGGAGGGCGCCATCGGCCGTGCTGCCGCGGCAACGGATCTTGCCGAGCTCTACGCGGGAACGCTCCTGAGCAGCCTGGTCCACGAGCTCTCCGTCATCCGGGCCGTCGCCGGGGACGTCGTCGCCATCGACTGGGCCGACGCCTGGGCGGCGACGGCGGCTGAGCCGGGCTCGGCGCTCATCGTCGGACGGCTCGCCGACGGGACTCGCGTGGACCTCGGCTGGAACTTCCTGCCGGACTACCCGGCCTACCGGGAGGACGTCCGGTTCCACCACGTCGGCGGCTCCGTCGAGCTCACGTTCCCGGCCCCGTACCGGCTCAACGAGCCGACCCGGCTCCGTGTCTCGTCCGGGCGCGACGAGACGCGACGGGTGGTCGCCTTCGATTCGATCGAGGAGGCGTTCGAACGCGAGCTGCTCGCGTTCCGGGACCTCGTCCTCGACGGCGCGCCGCCCCGAACCGGCATCGCCGATGGCCGGACGGACATCGTCACCTGCCAGCGGGCGGTCGTCCGGCTCGCGGAACGACGCGGCATCGCGGTCGACGGCGAGGCCCGCGACCTCCCGCCCGAGCCCGCCCCGTGGTGACCGAGGCGCCAGCGGTCATCCACCTCGTCCCGCACACCCACTGGGACCGCGAGTGGTACGAGCCGTTCCAGGTGTTCCGGATGCGACTCGTCGAGCTCGTCGACCAGCTCCTCGACTCGATGGATGCGGATCCGCGTCTCGCCTTCACCCTCGATGGGCAGGTGGCGACCGTCGACGACTACCTCGAGGTCCGGCCGGAATGCCGGCCCCGGATCGAACGGCTGATCGCCGAGGACCGCCTCGCGATCGGGCCGTGGCAGATCCTCATGGACGAGTTCCTCGTCTCCGGCGAGACGATCGTTCGCAACCTCGAGCTGGGCTGGGACGCCGCCGAGCGATACGGAGCCGCGATGCCCGTCGGCTACCTGCCGGACATGTTCGGCCACATCGCCCAGATGCCCCAGATCCTGCGGCGTGCGGGAATCCGCTACGCCGTGGTCTGGCGGGGCGTCCCGGCGGCGATCGACCGGAACGCCTTCATCTGGCGCTCCCCGGATGGCTCGGCGGTCCGGACGGAGTATCTCGTCGGCGGCTACGGCAACGGCGCATACCTGCTCGCCATCCCGGACCGGCTCGCCGAGAAGGTGGGTCGTTACGTGGCCTCAAGCCGAGCCTTCTACGGCGACCGGTCGATCCTCGCGATGTACGGGACCGATCATGCGGTCCCCTCTCCGCGCCTCGCCTCGATCGTGGCCGAGGCCAACGCCGAGCGCGACGACGTCGTCGTGCGGATCGAGACGCTGAGCGACTACATCCGGTCGTTCGATTCCGAGGTGAGCGAAGGCAGCGCCGGGGCCGCCGATGCTCGGGCCGAGGTCGTTCCGACGCCGACGTGGACGGGTGAGCTCCGGTCGGCCGCACGAGCGAACATGCTGATGAACGTCACGTCGGCCAGGATCGACATCAAGCAGGCCGCGAGCCGCGCGGAACGAACCCTGGAGCGGCTGGCGGAGCCGCTCGCCGCGCTCCATGGCAGCGCCTGGCCGGGGAGGCTCCTGGAGCTCGCGTGGCGTCGCGTCATCGACAACTCGGCCCACGACTCGATCTGCGGCTGCTCGCAGGACGCGGTCGTGGACCAGGTGCTCTCGCGCTTTGCCGAGGCGGAGCAGATCGGCGGGGGGGTCGTGGCGGCGGCGATCCGGCCCATCGCGGCCCGAACCCCGAGGGGCAGCGCGGTCATCGTCAACCCGTCGCCGTTCGCTCGGACCGGCGTCGTGGAGCTCGACCTCGACGTGCCCGCGTCCTGGGATGACGTCGAGCTCGAGCTATCGGACGGATCGCGGCTTCCGACGCAGCTGATCGACCGGCCGGCGACGACCCTTCGGCAGCTTCGGCTTGCCGGTCGGCAGGTCCCCGAGCTCTTCGCCCGGCGGCTCCACGGCCGCGAGCTCTTCGGCCACTCGCTGGATGGGTTCCGCATCGATCGCGACCATCCGACGCCCCAGCTGGTCCTCGTCATGGACGATCCGACGTCGCCACCGGACTTCGACGTCGACTCCGTCGTGGATGGCGCCGCTGCGGAGACGGCTCGCGACCCGGACGCGACGTGGGACGTGCTGGTCGTGCGCGGGGATCGGCGGCGAGTGGTTGCAGCGGTGCCCGCGCCGCCACTCGGGGCGACCGCCGTCAGGCCCGTTCAGCCACGGCTCCCGGCCGCTGCGACCGTCGCCGCCCCAGTCACGACGAGCGACCGACGACTCGGCAACGGGCTGGTGGACGTCCTGATCGAGCCGGACGGGCGTCTCACCATCGCGGGGGGCGGCGTCTCGCTGCCCGGCGTCGGCCGGCTCGTCGACGGTGGCGACTTCGGCGACACGTACAACTACGGCCCCCCGGCGAACGACCGAATCGTCGATCAGCCAATCGCGGTGACCACGACCGTCGTCGAGGCCGGGCCGGTGCGCGGTGCCGTCGACGTCCTGACGCGGTACGACTGGCCGGTCGGGCTGACGGCGGACGGCTCCGCTCGTTCGGCGTCCACCGTCCCGGTCGACGTCACGACCCGCCTGGAGCTCCGCACCGGCGAGCCGTTCCTCCGCGTCGAGATCACCTTCGTCAACCCGGCGCGCGACCATCGGGTCCGGTTCCACATCCCTCTGCCAGCGCCGACGGACCACTCATCCGCCGAGGGTCAGTTCGCCGTCGTCGACCGCGGACTGGCCACAGAGGCGGGTCACGGCGAGGTGCCCACGCCGACGTTCCCGGCCCACGGCTTCGTCCACGCCGCCGGTGCGACGGTCCTCCTGGAGCACGTGACCGAGTACGAGCCCGTCGGCGGTCGAGAGCTCGCACTGACGGTCCTTCGCTCGACGGGTCTGATCAGTCGCAATGACAACCCGTTTCGCGAGGATCCGGCCGGCCCGGAGGTTCCGGTGCCCCACGCGCAGCTCATCGGGCCGTGGCGATTCGGCTTCGCGATCCTGCCTCATGCGGGGAGCTGGAGCGCCGCGGACGTTCACCGCCACGCGGACGAGTTCCGGCTGCCGTTCGTCGTTGCCGCCGGTCAGGGCCAGCCGGCCTCGCAGGATGATGGCGCGTCGGCTCCGACCGGGCCGGAGCCGGCTGCCGGTCTCGCGATCGACGGTGACGGCGTCGTCCTGACGGCGCTTCGGCGGCGCGACGATGAGCTCGAGCTCAGGCTGGTCGCGGAGACGCCGTCCGCCACTGCTGCGACGATCACCGCCGCTCGGCCGATCGTCGTGGCCCGGGAGGTCGACCTGCTCGGGCGCCCGGCCGAGGGACTGGACGTCGGGAGAGATGGCCGGCTGAGGGTGCCGCTCGGCGCCTGGCAGATCCGGACGATCCGCCTTCGGCTCGCGCCCGTTTGACTGCGTCCAGGGACCCGCGCATCGCAATGCGGCCGCAAGGAGAATCGCGCTGGCCGCCCGCTGGACTCCGCGAGACCGATGTAACGTTGACACCGCGGAGAACGCGCCGCTAGTCTCGCGGGCGGATGAGACGATCCCGCA
>JBPYEM010000381.1:0-7018 GCA_051985205.1 Candidatus Limnocylindrales bacterium
GCTCATCGCGGAATGCGGCGGACAGGGATCGCCCGGCAAGCGCCTGGCTCACGACGGCATGCCGCCGGCCGAGCACGGAATCGACGACCGCTCGCCCCGAGTCCGTCAGCCTCAATCGGACGGCTCGGCGGTCCTCGGAGTCCGGCTCCGAACGGACGAAGCCACGGCCGATGAGCCGGTTCACCATCCGGCTGGCCGATGGCAGGGACATCCCAGTGGCATCGGCGAGGTCCGTGAGCCGTGAACCGTGCGGCTCCTGGGCGAGCAGGGCGAGCATCCGCCACTGGGTCAGGGTGACGTCGCGAGCCGGCGACGCCGCGAGCGACCGCGCGGTCAGGCCGATCGCGGCCATCAGCAGGGCATCGACCGCCGCGACGACCGCAGCATCGGCGGCCGCGCTCATCGCCGCCCGTTGCCCGGCCCGGACAGCCGCCCGCGTAGCGCGGCTAACGCGACGACGCCGCCCACCGCGAGCGCGGCGCTCGCGACCAGGCCGCGGTGCAGGTCGAGCTCAAGCGCCGGCGACCAGTCGTTCGCCCGGCGGTCGAACCGGCCGTGCGCGCCGTGGTCCCGGCCGGCGTCGAGCGGGCCGTCGAGGTTGTCCGCTCGCGAGGTGCGAGTGGTGCTCGTCTGCTGGGCCGCGTAGCCGGTCTTGCCCAGATACCAGTCGAGGAGGTTCGGCGCGATCCGCTGGCCGTAGACCGCGAGTAGCGTCGACGCCCCGACGAACAGCTCCCGGCGCGGATGCTTCGCGACGTGGAGGATGGCTCGTGCCGCCACCTCCGGCTCGAAGATCGGCGGAACCGGTTGTGCCTGATGCGGCAGGCGGCTCCGGACCCAGTCGAACTGCGGCGTGTTGACGGCCGGCAGGTGGACCGCGGTGACCCGAACATGGCTGCCGTCGTGGATCAGCTCGCAGCGGAGCGAGTCCGTGAAGCCGACGATCGCGTGCTTCGATCCGCAGTAGGCGGCCTGGAGGGGGATCGACCGGTAGGCCAGCGCCGAGCCGACCTGGACGATCACGCCCCGATCGCGGGGCTTCATCCGCCGGAGGGCGGCCAGCGTTCCGTTGACGAAGCCGAGGTAGTTGACCTCCGTCACGCGGCGATACTCCTCGGGCGTGATGCGGTCGACCGGGGCGAAGACGGATTCCATCGCGTCGTTCACCCAGACATCGATCGGGCCGAGCTCGGCTTCGACCCGTGCGGCTGCCGCGTCGACGGCATCCGGATCGGCGACGTCGACCGGGATCGGAAGGGCGCGGCGACCGAGGCCGCGCACCTCCTCGGCTCCTGCGTCGAGGCCGGCCTCGCCGCGAGCGAGCAGGGCGACGTCCCAGCCATCGGATGCGAAGGCGCGGGCGGTGGCGCGGCCGACACCGGCCGAGGCGCCGGTGATGACGACGATCATCGTGGTTCCTCCCGAGGGGAGCGCGTGAGGGGTTGTGAAGGACGAGGCAGCGACGGCCAGCGGGCCCGGGCCTCGGCCACGGCACTCGCCGCAAGCGCGATCGACACCGCGGTGGAGCAGAGGCAGAGGGTGCAGCCGGCGTGGGCGATCAGCGGTTGGGCGATCGCCAGCGAGATCGCGACGACCGCCCCGAGCACCGCCAGGACCGCGAGCATCGCCGCCAGGATCGCGGGGCGCCAGACGCGCAGGACCAGGCCGATCGCCAGCAGGAGATCGAGGCCGTAGGCCGTCGCGCCGACGAGCGCGTCCGGGATCGGGAACGCCCGGGACAGCGGCGAGGTCAGGACCTGCCTGGAGCCATCACCGAAGATCGGGTCCCAGACGGTCGCGACGAGGCCGACCTGGAACGCGGCCAGGTCGGCCGAGATCAGGACGCCGAGCCCGGCCAGGGCCACGACGGCGATCGACCGGATCTCAGCCATCGGCGCGACCCGCATTCGTTCGGGCCGCGTCGACGACGTCGACCGTCAGATCCCCCTCCACCCTGGTGGCGTCCACCTGGGTCCCCGAACCGGACCGCTGGAACGACAGATCGACCCGGCCATCGGCAACGCGGATCCCGCGAAGCGTCAGGTGATCGAGGAACTCCGGTAGCTGCGGCTCGACGATCTGCAGGCGTCGGCCGAAGCCATCGGGAACCAGCCCGAGCGCCGTCGTGACGAGATGCGGGAACGTGCCCGCCGCCCAGGCCTGCGGATGGCATGCGACGGGGTATCGGACCGGGATCCCGAACTCCTCGCGATCGAACCCGGCGAAGCACTCCGGCAGGCGTTGCTGCGGGAAATCGGTCGATGCCTCCAGCAACCCGCGGAAGACGCGCTCCGCCTGGTCGTGCCGGCCGTAGTGGCGGAAGCCCTCGACGATCAGGCCGTTGTCGTGGGGCCAGACCGTCCCGAGGTGATAGCCGATCGGGTTGGCGGCAACGGTCGACGCGGACAGCGTTCGGATCCCCCAACCGCTGAACATGTCGGCCTGGAGGAGCCGGTCCGCGACCTTCGCCGCGCGGTCCGGGGCAGCGATCCCGCTCCACAGGACCTGGCCCGCGTTGGATGCGACGACGTCGCATGGGCGTCCATCAGCGGCCAGCGCGAGCACATAACACCCGAGCGAGTCCGACCAGAAGTCGTCCTCGAAGCGCTTCCGGAGCTCCTCGGCCCGTTTCCGGAGGTCATTCGCGCGGGCGCCGTCGCCGCTCCGCTCGAGCAGGTCGGCGATCCCGAGCCAGGCCATGAAGACGTAGCCCTGGACCTCGGCGAGGGCGATCGGCGGCTCCGCGATCGAGCCGTCCGCGGTGACGATCGCGTTGCCCGAATCCTTCCAGCCCTGGTTGACCAAGCCGTGTTTCGTCGTCGAGTCGTAGGCGAGGAACCGCCCCCCACCACTCGCCTTCATCGCGCCGTCGATCCACGCGAGCGCCCGGTCGACGTGATCGCGCAGCTCCTGGAAGACGTCCAGCGAGCCGGTCCACGCCGCGTGCCGAGCGATGAGCACGAGGAAGAGCGGCGTTGCGTCGATGGAGCCGTAGTACGGCGTGTGCGGGATCGCGCGGAGCCGGGCCAGCTCGCCGATCCGGAGCTCGTGGAGGATCTTGCCGGGCTGCTCGTCCTTGTAGGCGTCGTCCTTCGTCCCCTGCCGGTTGGCAAGCAGCCGCAGCGTGTCCGCAGCGACGTGCGCGTCGAAGGCGAGGGTCTGGTACGCGGAGATCAGCGAGTCGCGCCCGAAGAGGGTCGAGAACCACGGGACGCCGGCGGCATAGTAGGCCCGGTCATCGAGCTTGCTTCGGAGGGTCAGCAGGTCCTCCAGCGACTGCGCGACGACGGCGTTCAGGGCGAGCCCGTCGCTGTCGAGCTGGACGTTCCATTCGGGCTCCTCGTTGGCGGCCTTGGCCTCGTCGCGGCGCTGCCGGCCGCTCGTCCGCCGCTCGATCGGCGATGCGCCGGGGCGGAGCTCCTCGCGGACCGCCATGACGACGTCCATCGCCGTGCTCCCGCGCGGCCCGACGTCGAGGGTCAGCTCGCACGAGGAGCCGTGCCTGCGGTGGATCGTCCCGCCCGAGATCGTCACGTCGAGGAACCGGTTCACGCCGTCACGTCCGTCGTAGGCGAAGTGGAGGACGTCACCGTCCCACGCCGGTTCATGGGTGGCTCCGGGTCGGTCGTCGAGGAGCCCCCGGATCTCGAAGACATCTGCGAAATCCGCCCGGAACGCGAGCTGCAGAGGGAGCTGAGCAGCGTCCTGATCATGGCTCCGGACGACCAGCCGGTCGTGGAGGCGGACCGCCTCCCCGTCGAGGCGCCGCGTCCAGTGGACGGCGAGCTGCTCCTGGCCGATCGTCCGGCCGTCGCCGAGATCGATGGCGGGCATCGTGAGCTCGAGCTCCATCCGGTCGGCGGTGACGGCCGTCGCCGCCAGGGCGTTCGGCGTCTCGTCGGCGATCTTCAGCTCGAACCCGGCGAGGTAGCGCGTGTCGTGATGATAGAGCCCGAACCCGTGGCTCCCGGAGACCGGGACCTGCCCGTCTGGCGGGCAGAGGAAGAACGGCTCGCCATCCTTGATGACGACCGCGTCCGCGATGCTCCGGACCTGCGACGCGGTGTGGTGGGTCAGGACCTGTGTCTTGCGCTTGCGCTGATCTTCCCGATCCTTCGGGACTGCTGGCGAGCTCGTCATCGCCTCGAGCATCCTCCCTGCCCCGTTCCGTGGGTCGTGCGCTCGCGGGAAGCGGTCTCACGATGGGCTTGCAGTTGTCATCCGACAACGAATCGGCTGCGCCCGAGGCGACTGTCACGCCGCCGATTCGCCGGTCCGCGAACCGCCCGGCGACCCCCGGGCGACCACCGGACTAGACTGGCCGCCCGGACACGGGCCAGTGACGGAGCTGCCGTCGAGTGAGTGAGCACCTGGACCCCGGTCGACGCCTGGCCGCTCAGCCCGCGCCGCCGGCCAAGACGACTGCGGCAGACCGCGCCCGCATCCTCGGTCGGCGGGCTCGCCGGTCGGCCCCGTTCGTCGCCGGAGTCCTGGCAACGTTCCTGGCCCTGGTCCTGTACGGCATCGTGAATCCGCCGGCTCGCCCCCTGACGACCCACGACGTCGATCAGGCCGTCGCGAGCGCGCTCGCCTCGCAGACGCCGGCGCCGCCGCGATCGCAGCTCGTCTATGCCGCGATCCAGCCGTCGCTCGTCCTGATCAAGGTCGACGAGCCCAGTGGGGCGCCCGCGCCCCAGGCCGTCGGGACGGGCGTGGTCGTCAACCAGGCCGGCACGGTCCTCACGGCGCTCCACGTCGTCGACAAGGCCGTCGCGATCCAGCTCACCTTCGCGGACGGTTCGACGAGCCCCGCCGTCATCGCGAGCACGCAGCCGGAGTCGGACATCGCCGTCGTCCAACCGCTGCTTCCGCCCGCCGGCATCGTGCCGGCGACGTTGGGCAATCCCCGCTCCGTCCAGATCGGCAGCGATGCGTTCGTCGTGGGCAACCCGTTCGGGCTGTACGGCTCGCTCAGCACCGGCGTCGTGTCCGGGCTGGATCGCTCCTACCAATACGAGGCGAATGGGCCGGTCTACCGCGGTCTGATCCAGGTGGATGCCGCCGTCAACCCCGGCAACTCCGGCGGGCCGCTGCTCGACCGGAACGGCCGGGTGGTCGGCATCGTGACCGCGCTCGTCAATCCGACCAAGCAGGACGTCTTCATCGGCATCGGCCTCGCCGTCCCGATCGACGTGGCCGGCGGTGCCGCCGGACTGCCGCCCTACTGAGCCGAGGAGGAACGCCGTTGGACCGCCAGACCGCTCCCACCGCCAACCGGCCGGTGAACCGCCCCTCGCCGCTCGACCCACCGGACAGCCCGCCGCCGATGGAGCGACTGCTCTACGAGGTGAAGAAGGTCATCGTCGGCCAGGACCACCTGCTCGAGCGGATGGCGGTCGCGCTGCTCGCGCGGGGCCACCTCCTCGTCGAGGGCGTCCCGGGCCTCGCCAAGACGATGGCGATCAAGACGCTCGCCCAGTCGATCGGTGGCGAGTTCAAGCGGATCCAGTTCACGCCGGACCTCGTGCCGGCCGACCTCGTCGGCACCCGGATCTACAACCAGAAGACCGGCGAGTTCTCGACCTCGCTCGGCCCGGTCTTCACGAACCTCCTCCTCGCCGACGAGATCAACCGGGCTCCGGCGAAGGTCCAGAGCGCGCTGCTCGAGGTGATGCAGGAGCGACAGGTCACGATCGGCCACGACACGCACCAGGTCCCGACGCCGTTCCTCGTCCTCGCCACCCAGAACCCGATCGAGACCGAGGGCACCTATGCCCTCCCGGAGGCCCAGGTCGACCGGTTCATGTTGAAGGTGCTGGTCGGCTACCCATCACCGACCGAGGAGTACGCGATCGTCGACCGGATGACCGGACAGCTCGACCGCGTGGATCAGGTGCTCTCGACGCAGGAGCTGATCCGGCTGCAGGGCGTCGTCGACGACGTCTACGTCGACCCTGCCCTCATCGAATACACCGTCCGGCTCACCAACGCGACCCGGGCGCCCGAGCGTCACGGGATGGCCGACGTCGCTCGCTACATCACCTACGGCGCGAGCCCGCGGGCCTCGATCAACCTCGTGCTCACGGCGCGGGCGCTGGCCTTCGTCCGGGGCCGCGACTACGTGCTGCCGCAGGACGTCCTCGACATGGCCCACGACGTCATGCGTCACCGCCTCGTCCTCTCGTACGAAGCGCTCTCGGACGACGTCTCCGCGGACGACCTCCTGTCCTCGATCGTCGCCCGCATCCCCGTTCCGGTCGTGCCGCTCCAGGAGCCCGGTGTCCGCGTCGGCGCCTGAGCGCATCCTGCAGCGGCTCGACTGGCAGGTCGTCCGTCACCTCGACGGCGTCCTCCAGGGCGACTACGAGAGCCTGTTCCGGGGCGGCGGCCTGGACTTCGCGGCGCTCCGCGAGTACGAATTCGGCGACGACGTCCGGGCGATGGATTGGAACGTCACCGCGCGGATGAACGTGCCGTACGTCCGCGAGTACCTCGAGGACCGGGAGATCACGGCCTGGTTCCTGCTCGACCTGAGCCCGTCGGTCGACTACGGCACGGCGAGTGACGGACGCGACAAGCGCGCCGTGATCGTCGATTTCGTGACGAGCCTTGCGCGCGTCCTGACCCGGCGCGGCAATCGGGTCGGCGCGATCGTCCGCGGCGGCGAGGCAGCCCGGACGATCCCGGCGGGCAGCGGCCGCGTCCAGGTCCTCCGGCTCGTCGAGGAGCTGCTCCGGGAGCCACGTCTCGAACGGGCTCCCTTCACCGACCTGACGCCGCTGCTCGAAGCCGCCCACCGCCGGATCAAGCGACGATCGCTCGTGATCCTCGTCTCGGACTTCATCAGTGCGCCCGGTTGGGAACGGCCGCTCCGCCTGCTGAACCGGCGACACGAGCTCCTCGCGGTGCGGGTCGTGGACCCCCGGGAGCTGGACCTGCCCGACGTCGGCCCGGTGCTCCTCGAGGACGCCGAGACCGGCGAGCAGATCTACGTGGACACCGGCGATGCGAAGTTCCG
>JBPYEM010000382.1:0-7949 GCA_051985205.1 Candidatus Limnocylindrales bacterium
CGACGTCACCGACCCGATCGTCGAGCACCTGAAGCGCGAGGACCGCTTCTACCGGCTCGAGGCCTACCACCACCGCTACCCGCACTGCTGGCGATGCGGCACGCCGCTCGTCTTCCGGCTCGTCGACGAGTGGTACATCTCGATGGGCCCGGTCTACGACAAGCCGCGGTCGGAGCTGACGAAGGACGAGGTCGACGCGAGCCTCCGCTACCAGATCATGGAGGTCGTCGATCAGATCCGGTGGATCCCCGGCTTCGGGTATGACCGGGAGCTCGACTGGCTCCTGAACATGCACGACTGGATGATCAGCAAGAAGCGCTACTGGGGCCTGGCGCTGCCGATCTACGACTGCCCGAAGTGCGGGACCTTCGACGTCGTCGGCGGCCGCGACGAGCTGCACGAGCGGGCGATCGCCGGCTGGGAGGAGTTCGAGGGCCACACCCCGCATCGGCCGTACGTGGACGCGGTCAGGATCGCCTGCGGCTCCTGCGGTGCGCTGGTCGAGCGGATCAAGGACGTCGGCAACCCCTGGCTCGACGCCGGGATCGTGCCGTTCTCGACGCTCCATTACCGCGAGGACCGCGAGTACTGGTCGAAGTGGTTCCCGGCCGACTTCATCACGGAGAGCTTTCCCGGCCAGTTCCGGAACTGGTTCTACTCGATGCTCGCGATGTCGACGGTTCTCCGCCGCGAGGCGCCGTTCAAGACGATCTTCGGGTACGCCCTCGTGTTCGCCGAGGACGGCCGGGTCATGCACAAGAGCTGGGGCAACGCGATTGACTTCGACGAGGCGGCGGAGCGCATGGGCGTCGACGTCATGCGCTGGCTGTTCGCGAAGGCGCGGCCCGAGGACAACATCATCTTCGGCTGGCACGCGGCCGACGAGGCTCGGCGCGAGCTCCTGATCCTCTGGAACGTGTATGCGTTCTTCGCCACGTATGCGCGGCTGGCACGGTGGACCGCGGACGCGCCCGCCGCGGAGACGCGGTCCGGCACGGTCCTCGACCGCTGGATCCGGTCGCGGGCGGCCGAGACGGCCGGCGTCGTCAAGGACCGGCTGACCGATTTCGACGCGGTCGGGGCGTCGCGCTCGATCTCGAGCTTCATCGACGATCTGTCGACCTGGTATCTCCGGCTGTCGCGGAAGCGCTTCTCCCGCAACGACGACGCCGCCGATCGAGCCGCGGCGTTCGCGACGCTCCACGCCGCCCTGCTCGCATTGACCCGGTTCGCCGCTCCCATCCTGCCGTTCCTGACCGACGCGATGTACGGCAACCTGTCGACCGACGTGCCCGAGGCGGCCGACTCCGTCCATCTCACCCGATGGCCGGCGGATGAGCTCGCTCCCGCGCGCGACGCGACGCTCGAGCGGGCGATGACGACCGCGCGCACGGCGGTGGAGCTGGCTCGGACCCTGCGTGGATCGGCCGGCATCCGAACCCGCCAGCCGCTCGCGCGGATGTGGCTCGCCGTGCCCGGCGGCGACCTGCCCGAACGCGACGCGCTCCTCACCCTGATCCGGAGCGAGGTCAACGTCCGCTCCGTCGAGCTGATCGGCGACAAATCCGAGCTCGTCGAGCGGCGCGTCAAGCCGCTGCTTCCGAAGATCGGCAAGAAGCACGGTCCGGCGGTCCCCGGGATCATGGCCGCCGCCCGCGAGAACGCGGTCGAGTACCACCCGGACGGCTCGGTCACGCTGGCCGGGGTGACGCTCGCCGCGGACGAGGTCGAGATCCTCGCGAGCCCCCGGCCGGGCACGGTCGTCGCTCACGACGAAGGCCTCGTCGTCGTCCTCGATACGGAGCTGTCTGCCGACCTCCTTGCGGAGGGCGACGCCCGGGAGCTGCAGCGAGCGATTCAGGACCTGCGAAAGGACGCGGGCCTTGCGCTCGACGATCGGATCGAGGTCTGGGTTGACAGCCTGCCGGACGACGTCGTGCCATTCCTCGATGACGTCGCCGAGGAGACGCTCGCCGACACGATCACTCGAGGCGGGGCGCCGTCCGGTGCCGCGGAGGCGACGGCAACCGTGGAGCTGAGTCGCGGCAGCGTTGCTCTCGCGCTCCGGCGCACGCCGGGGGCCGGTTCGTGACGGACGCGGCGGGGTCGCCGCCGCCGCGATCCGCGACGGTCCGCAGGCCCTTCGGCCGCCCGGTCAGATGGGTCGCATTCGTCGGCCTCGCCGCGGCGGTCGTCGTCGTCGACCAGGCCGCCAAAGCGGCAGTGACATCGGCGCTCGCGCCGGGCCAGTCCGTTCGGATCGTCGACGACCTGCTGCGGATCGTCTTCGGCCAGAACACGGGCGCGCTGTTCGGGCTGTTCAAGGACCACGCCCTGATGTTCGGGGTCGTGTCGATCGTCGTCGTGGCCCTGATCGTCGCCTATCACGCGAAGGCCGCGCCCAGCCCGTACTTGACCGTGACGCTCGGACTGCTGCTCGGCGGGGCGATCGGGAACATGGTCGACCGGCTTCGCCTGGGCTACGTGGTCGACTTCGTCGACGCCGGGATCGGAACGACCCGCTTCTACACGTTCAACGTCGCCGATTCCGCGATCAGCCTGTCCGTCCTGCTGCTCCTGCTCGCCGCGCTCCGTCCGTCGCTGGTGGACCGCGATCCCAAACCGGTTCCGGTCCCCCCGTCCGAGGCGGAGTCGGATCGCGCGTTCTGGGGCGGCGACGACGACTCCGCGGACCGGAGGAGGGCGTGACCGGACCCGGGGTCCATACGCTCGAGGTGCCCCCGGGCGCCTCGACGCAGCGCGTCGACCGGTACGTGGCCGACGTGACCGGCCTGTCGCGAAGCCATGTCCAGAAGTTGATCTCGGCAGGCAATCTCACCGCTGACGGTCTGCCGCTCAAGGCGAACGCGGTCATCGGTCCCGGCGTGGCCCTGCGGCTGGTGGTCCCGGACCCCGAGCCGCTGGATCTGGCGCCCGCGCCCGACATCCCGATCCGCGTCGTTCACGAGGATACGGACGTGTTGATCGTCGACAAGCCCGCGGGGCTCGTCGTCCATCCGGCCCCGGGTCACTCCGGCGACACGCTGGTCAACGCGCTCCTCGCCCACGCCGGATCTGGCGGATTCGGCGGCATCGCCGGCGTCCAGCGGCCGGGCATCGTCCATCGCCTCGATCGGGACACGAGCGGGCTCCTGATGGTTGCGCGGACCGACGCCGCCCAGCACTCGCTGATGGCCCAGCTCAAGGCGCGCCGGATCAAGAAGACGTACCTCGCCCTCGTGCTGGGCGAGGTCGCGGCGGAGGTCGGTCGGATCGAGGCGCCGATCGGGCGCGATCCGAAGCATCGGACGCGCATGGCGGTCGTGCCGGACGGCCGGGCCGCCACCACCGGATACCGCGTCCGGGAGCGATTCCCGGACTGGACGCTCCTCGAGCTCGACCTCGTCACCGGCCGCACTCACCAGATCCGGGTCCACCTCGACGCGCTCGGCCATCCCGTCGCCGGCGATCCGGTCTACGGGACGGGGACGTCGCGGCGCGGCCCGCGCCCGGGTCCCAGCGGCGCACCGCTCGAGCGCCTGTTCCTCCATGCCTGGCGGCTCCAGCTCACGTCGCCGTCGGACGGTCGCCTGATCCGGGCGGAGGCGCCGCTCCCGGAGGAGCTGGACGTCGTCCTCACGGGGCTCCGTGCAGCGGCGAGCGACCTCGCCGGTCCCGAGGGACGCCGGTGACCGAGGACACCTTCGACATCCGGGTCGATCCCGGCCGCCCCGACTTCGTCGTCGATGGCGCGCCCGGGGCGATGCTCGTGATCATCTCCGGTCCGTCGGGCGTCGGGAAGGACACGATCATCGACGCGCTGCGACGCCGCGAAACGGAGTCGGGTCGCGACCGGGATCGGCACTACGTCGTGACGTGCACGACCCGGCCGCCACGCAACGGCGAGATCGACGGAGTCCACTACCACTTCATGAGCCGTGAGGCCTTCCTGCGCCTCCATGCAGCTCGCGGATTCCTCGAGGCGAACGAGGTCCATGGGAACTGGTACGGCTCGCCCCGGGCCGAGGTCCGCGACGCGCTCGTCGCCGGCAAGGACGTGATCCTGAAGATCGACGTCCAGGGTGCCCAGGTCGTGAAGAGCCAGGTGACGGAGGCGTTCCTGATCTTCGTCGTGCCGCCGTCGATGGAGGAGCTGTTCGCGCGCCTTCGGGCGCGCGCGACGGAGACGGCGGAGCAGCTCGAGCTCCGGCAGCGGGACGCGGCGATCGAGCTCGCCCGCCAGGGCGATTACGACGAGGTCGTGACGAACGAGACGGGCCAGGTCGAGGAGACCGCGGCCGAGATCGAGCGGATCATCGACCAGCAGCACGGCCGCCACCCGCGCCGACGGGTCCGGATCTAGGCGGCTCCGATGGACGCGGTCGTCGGCGGCGTCGACGACGCCGGCGTCGGCCGGATCGGGATCGAGGGGGAATCGGCGGCCATCCGGCACGTCTCGGTCGCGATCGATGCGGTGGGCGGTGGCGGGGCTCGGTCCTTCACCTACGTCGTCCCCCCGTCTCTCGCCGGGCTCGAACCTGGCGAGGCGGTGCTGGTCGAGTTCGGGCGACGGCAGGCGCTCGGCGTCGTCCTCGGCGAGGCGGCGCCGCCGGACGGCATCGTCCCCAAGCCGATCGTCGCACGCGTCCGTGCCGATGGGCCGCTCCTTCCGCCGCTCAGCCTTCGGCTCGCCGCGTGGATCGCCGACCACTACCTCGCGCCACCGGCCCTGGTCATCCGGGCGATGTTGCCTCCGGGCCTGCTCGAGCGGCTCGAGCTGCTCGCGGAGCGCACGGCGCAGGAACCGCCCGCGGACCTCGCCCCGTCGGAGCGCGACCTGCTCGACCAGCTGGAACGCGGGCCGCGCCCGGTTCGCGATCTCGTCTCGGCCGAGGGGCGGGCCGGTCTGTTGCGGCGGTTGCGGGCGCTGGCCGACGCCGGCCTGGTCTCGCTCGACTGGACGCTCCAGGCGGCCGGTGCCGGACCCCGCTACGAGCGCTGGGTCCGCCTGAGCGATGCCGGCCGCCGCGTCGCGGCCGACCTCGCGGGCGGTCGTGAGCCGGAGGAGCGCCAGCTCGGCTCCCGCCAGCGAGCGGTTCTCGAGGCGCTGGCGACTGAGGACGCGACCGGCGTCCCTGCGGCGCCGCTCGGCGAGCAGCATGGAACGTCGGCCATCGCGTCGCTGGCCCGCCGAGCCCTCGTCGACATCGCGATCCGGGAGCGCCCGCGCCAACCGCTCGCGGCGCGACCGCCCGGACTCCGTGGCGGTCGACCGCCGGGGACTGCGCTGACGGACCCGCAGGCCGCCGCCGTGCACGCGGCGGTCGCGGCGATCGAGGCGGGCGACCCGACCCCGTTGCTCCTCGACGGCGTCACCGGCGGTGGGAAGACCGCGATCTACGTCGAGGCGATCGTGGCCTCGTTGACGCGTGGTCGGCCGGCGCTCGTGCTCGTGCCGGAGGTTGCGCTGGCGATGCCGCTGGTCGACCGGCTCCGGGCCGACCTGGCCGCTCGCGTCGCGCTGGTCCATTCCGGACTCGGCGAGGGCGAGCGTGCCGACGAGTGGCGGCGGATCCGGAACGGCGACGTCGACATCGTGGTCGGGACGCGGCTCGCGGTGCTCGCGCCGGTGTCCGATCTGGGCGTCGTGATCGTCGACGAGGAGCACGACGGGGCGTACAAGAGCGACCGGACGCCCCGGATCCAGGCACGGGACGTCGCTCTTCGGCTCGCCGCCTTCGCAGGGGCCGCGATTCTGCTCGGCAGTGCGACGCCCGCCGTCGAGTCGATCGGCCGGGTCCGTGCGGGTCGCTACAAGCGAGTCGTGCTCCCGGATCGGCCATCCGGCGCTCGGCCCACCGTCGAGGTCGTCGACCTGCGGGAGGAGCTGAAAGCTGGCAACCGCGGCCTGCTCAGTGGCCGGCTCGCCGGAGCGATCGCCGCACTCGACACGGCCGCGGGCGACCAGGCGATCCTCACGATCAACCGACGAGGGACGGCGTCCGTCGTGCTGTGTCGGGACTGCGGTCATGTGCAGACCTGCCCGGACTGCGAGCGGCCGCTCGTCTACCACCAGGCCGGGACCACGCTCCGCTGCCACCACTGCGGCCGGGCGACGCCGCTCGCGACGCGTTGCCCGAACTGCGGTTCGCCGCGGATCCGCTACCTCGGTGGCGGGACGCAACGTGTCGAGGACGAAGTGCGGCGGCGCTTCCCGAACCTCCGCGTCGGTCGCCTCGATCGCGACGTGGTCGAACGTCGCGGGGCCGCAGAGCGGGTGGTCGATTCCTTCGCCGGCGGGCGGCTGGACGTGCTCGTGGGGACGAGCCTCGTGACGAAGGGCCTCGACATCCCGGCCGTGACCCTCGTCGGTGTCGTCTCGGCTGACGTCGCCCTCAATCTGCCGGACGAGCGCGCAGCGGAACGGACCTATCAGCTGCTCGCGCAAGCTGTCGGGCGGGCCGGACGCGGCGAGAGGCCGGGCCTCGCGATCATCCAGTCGTATCAGCCGCAGCACCCGGCGATCCAGGCGGTCGCGACCGACGATGCGGCCACGTTCTACGACGCCGAGCTCGAGCTTCGGCGTCGGTTCGGGTCGCCGCCGTTCGGATCCCTGGTCAAGCTGACCGTGGCGACGGCCGACCGCGATCACGCCGAGCGGGAGGGCGAGGCGATGGCGACGCTGCTCCGCGACCGAGCGACCGTCCGAGGCAACGATTCGACGGTCCTGGGGCCCGCGCCCGCGTACATCGCGAGGCGCGCCGATCGCTGGCGGTTCAACCTCGTCCTGCGAGGATCGGATCCTCGGTCGCTGCTCGACGGCGGCCTCGAACCGCCGTGGTCGGTCGACGTCGACCCCGACACGCTGTTGTAGGGCTGCCGCGGTCGAACGATGGTCCCTCGGCACGGCGCGCCGATCCGGGCGACAATGACGGCCCGCCACAGGAGGACGCCCGATGGACGAGAATCGAGAACCCACCACATCGGAGACGGCCGGCTCTGGGTCGACCGGAGGCGACGAGACCTTCGGCTGGACCGGCGAAGAGTCGGGTGGCGCCGGCAACGATGCTCGAGCCACCGCCGAACGGATGCTTGCCCAGCTCCAGTCGATGATCGACTCGGTCGCGACGCAGGCGGCGCCGGTTGTGCGCCAGATCGGTGCGAAGGCCGCGGAGCTCGCCGCCGTCGCAGCCGATCGAGCGGGACCGCTGGCCCATCGAGCCGCGGATGCCACCGCCGGGGCGAGCGTCAAGATCGCGGAGCGGTCCCGGACGATCGCGGCGGACCTCCGTTCGCGCACGGGCGAGGGTGAGGGCAACGGCCACGACGCGAGCGGCGCGGCCTCCGACGCTGTCCCGCTCCAGGGCGCGGACGACGCCGCGGAGATGTCGGCCAAGGACGACCCCGCCGAAGGCCGCCCGCTGTAAGACTGTCGCGCACGAACGACCGAGGCGTTGTTTCGGGCTGCGAGCGGTCGCTCAGGCACGTCAAGTCCGCCTGACCCTGCTCCCCGCCGCCTAGCTCTGTGCCGGCCCCCTGCGCGACGAACGCGGTCATGTCGAGAAGAGGCGCGTCCCCGCGCGACGAACGCAGTCACGTCGGGAAGAGGCGGAACCCGGCGCGGCGAACCCTGTGACCGTTGATCGGCTGTCGCGCCGATATACTTCCGCGCCATGAGCGTTCGCCCCATCGTGTTGCTCGGTGACCCGCGCCTCCGGCTCAAGGGCCAACCGGTCGAGACGTTCAATCGGTTCCTGCATGGTCTGCTCGACGACCTGACCGACACGATGCGTCACGCGCCCGGCGTCGGGCTGGCGGCGCCGCAGGTCGGCGAAGCGCTCCAGGCATGCGTCATCGAGGTGGGCGAGCAGCTCTACGAGCTCGTCAACCCGCGGATTGTCCGGACCGCCGGCGATGACCGCGACCTCGAGGGTTGCCTCTCCCTCCCG
>JBPYEM010000383.1:0-2766 GCA_051985205.1 Candidatus Limnocylindrales bacterium
AGTGGGCGGCGCGGCAGGTCACGACGGGCCGGCTCCTGGAGATCGAGACGGAGCCCGGCACGGAGGTCGTTCGCGGCGCCGGTGTGGACCCGGCAACCGGTGCCCTCATCGTCGGCGAGGGCGGCGCCCAACGATCGCTGTTCGTCGGCGAGATCCGGCACGTCCGGCTGGCGGCGGTGTAACGGGATGGCGAGACCGGTGTTGGGACAGGCGAACGGGACCGATCCGCTCGGGCGGCGGCCTCGACCGGGGACCCCCGGTCGGATCGCCCATCTCGATCGCGATCGAGCCCTCGTGGAGGAGGCACGGCGCGATCCGCTTCGGTTCGACGCCCTCTACCGCAGGTATCTGGCCCAGGTGTACAGCTACGCGTATCACGAGCTCGGCGACCATCACGATGCCGAGGACGCCACGGAGCGAACGTTCCTGGCCGCGCTGGCAGCGCTGCCGCGGTTCGAGGAGCGGGCGCGCCCGGCCGATGGCGAGGGCGCGTCGACCTTCCGGGTCTGGCTCTTCCAGATCGCGCGGAACGCCGTCGCGAATCAGCGTCGCCGGCGGCGCCGGCATCCCAGCGCGCCGCTCGAGGCGGCGACGAGCGTCGCCGACGACGTGGATGTCGCCGGCCGGGCGGTCCGGCGGGAAGAGGCGGCCGACGCCTGGGCAGCCGTGAGCCGGCTGCCGGCGGATCGCCGCCAGGCCCTGGTACTCCGGTTCGTCGACGAGATGTCGACCGCGGAGATCGCCGGCGTGCTCGGTCGATCCGAGGGCGCTGTTCGCGTCCTCGTCCATCGCGCGTTGCGGGCGGTCGCGCGCGACCTCCGCCGGGGTCCGCTCGCCGATCGGGGGCGATGAGCCTCCTCGATCGGGACGGTTCCTCGGCCGACGCCCTGCTCACCGATCTGTATCTGGACGCGCTCCTCGCGGGGGCGGTCCTCGGCGCGACGGTCGTCGGCGACACGGCGATCGTCGATGGGAGCGATTTCGATCCGGCGGCCCGCCTCGCGGCGGATCGGCTCCGCCGGGACCTCGTCCGCGTCCACCCGTCCTTCCGCTTCGAGGAACGGCTCGCGACGCGTCTGGCGGAGGCTGCGATCTCGATGCGGCTGCCCGCGGCGGTGGGCGCGGAGGGGCGGATCGTGCCGTTCCGCTCGGCGCTCCCGACCGATCCCGGAGCGGGCGCGTCCGACGGCACCGACGCCGGCGACGCCGCCGATGGCCGCCCGCGCGACTACGCCCGGCCACTGATCATCGGCGGCGCGCTGACGTCGGCCGCCTTGTCGCTGGCGGGCGCCGCCCTCGTTGCCTGGCGCCGCGGCCGGCCGAGGAGCGCCTCCACCGCGTCCGCGGCCTCCGCGGCGATGGGCCGTGCGGCGCGCGCCGCGCATGCCGTCGGAGGGCCGGCGGGTCGCCGGCGGTCCCGTCGCGACCCGCGGCGCAGCTCGTCGACGCGATCGGCTCGAGGACGCCACTGATGCCGATCAAGCTGCCGTCCTTCCGGCCGCGGCGGGACGCGTATCCACCGGATCTCTGGACGAAGTGTCCGACCTGTGGCGAGATGCTTTTCAACAAGCAGCTCGACAAGGTGCTCCGGGTCTGTCCGTCGTGTGGCCACCATTTCCGGCTCTCCGCGGAGGCCCGGCTCGGCCAGCTGCTCGATCACGGCTCGTTCGCCGAGCGCGATGCCGGGCTGGAGTCCGAGGATCCGCTCGGCTTCGTCGACCAGAAGACCTATCCGGACCGGATCGCGGCGGCGCAGACCGCCACGGGGATGCGCGACGCCGCCGTCTGGGGGACGGGCGCCATCGACGGCAGGCCCGTCGCGATCTGTGTCATGGATTTCGGCTTCATGGGCGGGTCGATGGGCGCCGTCGTCGGCGAGAAGGTGACCCGGGCGGCGGAGCATGCGCTCGCCGAACGGCTGCCGCTGATCGTCGTGTCCGCATCCGGCGGCGCACGGATGCAGGAAGGAACGCTGTCGCTCATGCAGCTGGCGAAGACCGTCGGTGCGCTCGAGCGGCTTCGCGAGGCCGGCGTCCCGTTCATCAGCATCCTCACGGACCCCACGACCGGCGGCGTCTTCGCCTCGTACGCCGTGCTCGGTGACGTCAACGTGGCGGAGCCGAACGCACTGATCGGCTTCGCCGGGGCGCGCGTGGCGGCCGGCACGATCGCGCAGGAGCTGCCACCCGGGTTCCAGCGTTCGGAGTTCCTCTACGAGCACGGTTTCCTGGATCGCGTCGTCCATCGCGGGGAGCTTCGCGAGGAGATCGTCGGCCTCCTCCGCTACCTGGCTCCGCGCCCCATCCCCGGCGCCGAGGACGACCCCGGCGAGCCCATGGCCCTCCCAAACTTCCGTCCGCTGTCGTTCCTCACGAACCTCGCAGAGCGCGTCCTGCCGTCCGAGCCAGACCCGTCGTCCGGCAACGGGAGCGGCAACGGCACGGGCCCGAACGGGTCGCCAACGACGACCGGCACACCAGGGCGATCCGGCGAGCCGGCGTCCTCCGGACGGCAGGATCCCCGTCATGGTTGACCGGATCCTCGGCCGCGCTGGCCGCGAGCCGTCGTCCGGCGAGCCGGCCGCGCCCGCACCGGATCCGCATGTCGCAGACCCCAGGGCCGCCACGTGGGCCCGGGTCCAGCTTGCGCGCAACCTCCGCCGGCCGCGGATCATGGACCTCGTCGGCGCGATGGCCGACGAGTTCGTGGAGCTCCACGGCGATCGGCTGTTCGGCGACGACGAGGCGGTCGTGACGGGCTTCGCCC
>JBPYEM010000384.1:0-4678 GCA_051985205.1 Candidatus Limnocylindrales bacterium
AGCGACGAGACCCGAAGCATCTGCTTATGGAGGTCGTTGATCTCCCGATAGCGGACCTGGAAGTTGCGCCAGATCGCGCCGCGCAGCCAGCGGACCTCCGGCCGACCCTCGTCCTGCGCGGCGTGGAGCGCTGCCGAGTAGGCGATCGCCTCCTCCGGCGGCAGCGCCCATTCGCCCATCTCCGCGTACGAGCCCGTGGGGACGTAGACGCGGCCGATCGGCGCGTGCTCGTCGAGCCAGCGCGTCGGCGTGACGGTGTGCAGCCAGTCCGCGTTGGCCTCGATCGCGGCGAAGAAGTCGTCCACCCAGCCGTTGGTCCAGCAGTGCTCGTACGTCGTCGGCCAGGCGCCGAACTTCTCGCCGTCGTCCCCCATGGTCCCGAGGCGATCGCCGGCCTCGGTCGCGTGGTCTCGGAGATAGCCGATCACGGAGTCGACCGTATCGAACGGGATCCGATAGCGGAGGCCCTGTTCGGTGCCGTAGACCGTGAGGACCTTGCCCTGATCGTCCGTCGTGTACGGGCCCCAGAGCGCCTCCTCCGGGATCGCGGCCGCCCGGAAATGGGCGTCGTCGAGGATCGTCCAGCGATAGCCGGCGTCGACGAGGGCGGTCGGCAGGTCCGGCTCCCAGACCCGCTCGGCCAGCCAGGCGCCGGCCGGCCTTCGACCGAACTGCCGCTCGAGCTCGTCCGCCATCCGCCGGAGCTGGGCCACCCGGTCGCGCTGGGGGAGCGAGGCGAGGACCGGCTCGTACCAGCCGCCGCCGACGATCTCGATCTGGTCCCGGGCGACGAGCGCCGCAAGGCGATCGAGGAACGTCGGCCGCTCGAGCCGGAGCCAGGCGAGGAGCGGCCCGGTGTAGTGGAGGGCGACATGGACGCCGGGGTGACGTTCGAGCGCCTCGAGCATCGGCAGGTAGGCGTGGTCGTACGTCTCGGCGATCACCCAGCCGAAGTTGCCGACCGGCTGATGGTTGTGGAGCGTGAGCGCCAACCCGATCCGGCGAGTCACCCATCCTCCTGGTCGTCCGGGCCACGTGGTCGCCCCGCACTGCGGTCGCCCCGGCGACGGCCGATGGAGCCCCGGGCTACGCGGCCGCTGCGCGGATTGTGCCGGACCCGTTGACGCGACCGGGCCGTCCTGCTACGGTCCGTAAACCGGTTTGCTAAACCGGTTTTGCCGGCCCATGATACACGGCCCGGATCGCGATCCGGGGTGGTCCGGACATTCGGCCGGCACGGGAGCGTCAGACGAGAGCGGCGCCGCGTTGTGGTCGGCGGCGGCCGCCACACGGTTCCGGCTCGAGGAGGAGCGGGTGGACCAGGGCACGCGACGCGTGACGATCGCGGACGTGGCGGAGAAGGCCGGCGTCTCGAAGACGGCGGTGTCGTTCGCGTTCAACAGCCCTGACCGCCTGAACACGGCGACCGCGAGCCGGATCCTCGACATCGCCCAGGAGCTCGGCTACCGGCCGGATCCCGTTGCGCGGATGCTGACCCAGCGGCGGACGGGTGCAATCGGCGTCCTGACCCCGCAGGACCTGTCGGTCATCTTCACGAACCCGTTCTTCGGGGCCTTCAGCGCGGGCATCGCCGGCGTCGCCGAAGAGCATGGCTACGGCCTCCACTTCATCTCGCCGCTCCACGGCTCGCTGTCGCGGGCGATCCACCGAGCGACCGTCGACGGCGTCGTCGCGATCGGCCTGACGGACGATCATCCGGAGATCGGCGAGATCCGGCGGGCCGGCCTGCCGATGGTCCTCGTCGACTCGAACACGGCCGGCGAGGTCGCATCAGTCGACGTCGACGACGAGGGCGGCGCGCGCCTCGCCGCGCAGCACGTGCTCGACCTGGGTCATCGCGATGTCGCGATCCTGGCGATCGAGGGTCCGCAGCCGACCGGCCACGAGGCGCGGGGCGTCGTCGCCCGCCGGCTCCGCGGCTACCGCGAGACGCTCGGCGCGGCCGGAGTCGACGTCCCAGCCGACGCGATCGCCACCGGGACGGCGAGCATCGACGGCGGCCGGGCGGCGTTCCAGCGTGCCTGGGCCGCGGGTCGCCGACCGACGGCGGTCCTCGCGATGAGCGACGGCATGGCGATCGGGGCCATCCGCGCGATCCACGAGCGGGGCCTGTCGGTCCCGGGCGATGTCAGCGTCGTCGGTTTCGACGATGTCGACCTCGCGGCATCGACGGATCCGCCACTCACGACCGTCCATCAGCCCGTCCGCGGGAAGGGCGAGACGGCGGTGCTGCTGCTGCTGTCCGTGATCGAGGGCCGCAACCAGGCGCCCGGTCACCAGCGGCTGGAGACGCGGCTCGTGGTCCGGTCGTCGACCGGTCCGGCCGCCCAGAGCAGAGGGGAGGTGGCTTCCGGCAGACCGACGTCAGCCTGACGAGTCGGGCACCCACCGTCGCTCGCAGATGCGATCGAACGGACGAGTCGCCGCTCGGAAGGCGGCAACGGGCCGGCCGGGCCGGCCACATTCCCAGCAGGAGGAGAACGCACACCAGATGAATGGGAAGTTGCGGGTGCTCAGCACCCTCGCCGGCGTGGTGATGATCGCCGGTGCATGTACGAGCAGCTCGGGCGGCGGGTCGTCGCAGGCGCCGGCCGCGTCGAGCGGCGGTGGCGCGAGCGCCCCCGCCGCGAGCGAGGCCGCAGGCGGCTCAGCCGCAGCCAGCGGTGGAACTGCCCTCACGGGCACGCTGACGATCTGGGAGGCCTACGGTGCCTCGGGCAACGCCGAGAAGGATGCCTTCGACAAGATCGTCGGGAACATCAAGACGGCGAACCCCGGCCTGAACGTCACCGTCACGGACGTGCCGTTCAACAACCTCTTCACGAACTTCGAGACGCAGGCCGCGGCCGGTTCCGGCCCGGACCTCTACATCGCCCCGAATGACAGCCTCCCCAACGAGGCTCGGAACGGGCTCCTCGTCGACGTCAGCGATCTGACGGCGACCCTGAAGGCCGCCCCGTACAACACCTCGGACGTCGCGATCAATGCCGCGACGGTCGACGGCAAGATGTACGAGATCCCGGAGTCGATGAAGGCCGTCGAGCTCTTCTACAACAAGAGCGTCCTGACGACCGCGCCGGTCACGACCGACGACTGGAAGTCGAACGCCTCGAAGCTCGGCTGGGTCTACGGCGCGAACGGTGGCGGCGCCTACTACCTGTGGGGCCTCTTCTCGACGTTCGGCGGCAAGATCCTCGACGACAGCGGCAAGTGCGCGGCGACCCAGGGTGGCGTCTCGGATGCCTTCAAGTGGCTCCAGGACATGAAGGCCGCCGGGATGCACTTCTACCAGAACGACAACGACGCCAAGGCCGACCTGATCTCCGGCAAGATCGCCGGGTTCATCGACGGCCCGTGGCAGTCCGGCGACCTCAGCAAGGCGCTTGGCGACAAGCTCGCCGTCGCGCCGGGCCCGAAGGGCACCGGTGACTGGAAGCCGATGACGGCCCCCGACGGCTTCTACATCAATGCCGCCTCGCAGAACGTCCCGCTGGCGAAGCAGTTCGCCCTGGCATTCCTGCAGCCGGCGAACGAGCAGATCTTCGCGGACGCCGGCCACCTGCCGGCGAACACGACCCTGCAGCCCAAGGATCCGATCGCCCAGGCGTTTGCCCAGCTCATGCCGAGCGGCTTCCCCCGCCCGACCGCCAAGGAGCTGAACAACTACTGGGGCAACTTCGGCAACGCCCTGGCCTCCGCCATCGACAAGGGCACCGACCCGACCAAGCTGGTCACCGACGCCTGCGCCGCGATGGACAAGGCGAACGGCAAGTAGTCGTCTGAACCCGGTCGGGGCCGCGCCGCGGCCCCGTCACGCTCCCGGTTGAGCGATCATCGGGGCGCCGATCGCACCGGCGCCCCGACGCATCCCGGCCGCTGATGCCTGAGTCCCACGCGGAGCCCTGGTCGCACGAGGAGGAGGCCCTGCCATGACCGCGGTCGCGATCCCGACCGCCGTGCGGCGACCGTCGCGCTGGCGACGGTGGCAGAACACCCGCACGGCCTACCTGTTCCTGCTCCCGGCGCTCCTCGTGATGGCGATCATCACGTTCTATCCGCTCGTCTTCCAGATCTGGATGGCCTTCACGGACTTCCAGCTGAAGAACCTCCGGGTCACCGGTCCGGCGCCGAACTACGTCGGCCTGGACAACTTCGCCTCGATCGTCAACGGTCAGCTCGGGGCGATCATCCCGAACTTCGACTTCCTCCGGATCCTCACGTTCAACGTCGTCTGGGCGTTCGTGAACGTCGTGATCCACGTGATCCTGGGGGTCGCGATCGCGCTGATCCTGAACGTCCCGGGTCTCCGTTTCCGCCGCTTCTGGCGAGCGGTCTACATCCTCCCGGTGGCGATCCCGCCGATCATCGTCGCGACGGTCTGGCGGAACATGTTCGACGCCCAGTACGGGGCAGTGAACCAGCTGCTGAACGGGACGATCGGCGTGCTGTTCCGGCTGCCGCCGTTCACCCTGGACTGGCTGAACGAGCCGAACCCGATCATCGCCGCCGGCCCGCTCGTCCTGCCGCTGGCGTTCTTCGCCCTGCTCGCGGCCAACATCTGGCTCGGCTGGCCGCTGAACTCGGTCGTCGCGACGGGCGCCCTGCAGAGCGTCCCGAAGGACCTCTACGAGGCCGCGGAGATGGACGGCGCCGGCTG
>JBPYEM010000385.1:0-12064 GCA_051985205.1 Candidatus Limnocylindrales bacterium
TCGTCGAGCGACTTCTTGCCGAAGTTGCGCATCCGCAGCAGGTCGTCGTCCTTGAGCTGGAGCAGCTGCCCCACCTTGACGATGTTGTTGCGCTTGAGCGAGTTGTAGGCCCGCATCGGGAGGTCGAGCTCCTCGATCGGCATGTCGAGCATGTTCGGCGGGAGGGCCGCGACGCCGGTCGCGGCGACCTGCGGCTGGGCCGCCATCCCGACCGTCACGAACGGGCGGAACTGGTTGACGAGGATCTCCGCGGAGCGGCTGAGGGCCTCCTCCGGGGTGATCGTGCCGTCGGTCTCGATCTCGATCGTGAGCTTGTCGAAGTTGGTCATCTGACCCACTCGCATGCTCTCGACCCAGTAGTTGACCTTGCGGACCGGGGTGAAGATCGCGTCGACCGCGATCACTCCGATCGGCAGTGCCTCGGCGCGCTCAGCGCCGAGATACCCGACGCCGCGCTCGACCGTGAGGTCCATCTCGATCGTCACGTCATCGGAGTCGATGGTCATCAGGACGAGGTCCGGGTTGATGATCTCGACGTCCGCCGACTCCGCGATGTCCGCCGCGGTGACCTGGCCCGCGCCACTCTTGATGAGGCGGAGCTGGACCGGGTGCGTGGCGAAGCTCTTCAGGCGAAGCTTCTTCACGTTGAGGACGATCTGGGTCACGTCCTCCTTGACGCCCGGGATCGTCGAGAACTCCTGGTAGACGTCGCGGATCTGGATGCTCGTGACCGCGGCGCCCTCGAGCGAGGACAGGAGGACCCGGCGCAGGGCGTTGCCGAGGGTGACGCCGTAGCCGGCCTGGAGGGGACCGGCTTCGTACTTGGCGTACGTCCCGGCTTCCTCGACAGGCTCGATCTGCGGGTTCTCGAGTTCGATCATGAGAGCGGCTTACCTCGAGTAGTACTCGACCACGAGCTGCTCGTTCAGGTCGAGCGGCATCTGGTCGCGGCGGGGCGCGTCGGCAACCGTGCCCGACAGCTTCGCGGCATCGAGCGACAGCCACTCCGGCGGCTGGTGGGACTTGAGCGTCTCCTTGGCCAGCTTGAACGGCTCGCGGGCACGCCGGCCGTCGCGGACCTCGATCCGGTCGCCCGGCTTCAGCTGGAAGGAGGGGATGTTCGTGGCGACGCCGTTCACGGCGAAATGGCCATGCCCGACGAGCTGGCGAGCCTGCTTCCGCGAGCTCGCGAAGCCGAGACGGTAGACGACGTTGTCGAGACGGAGCTCCAGGAAGCGCAGGAGGCTCTCTCCGGTGACGCCCGGGCGCTGCTCGGCAACGTCGAAGTAGCCGCGGAACTGCCGCTCGAGGACGCCGTAGACGCGACGGACCTTCTGCTTCTCGCGCAGCTGGAGGCCGAAGTCACCGACCTTGCGCCGGCGCACGCCATGCTGGCCGGGCGGTGTCGGCCGGCGCTCGAAGGCGCACTTCTTCGTGTAGCAGCGGCTGCCCTTCAGGTAGAGCTTGGCGCCCTCCCGGCGACAGAGGCGGCAGACGGATTCCGTGTAGCGGGCCATGTGCTCCCTCCCCCGATCAGACCCGGCGCCGCTTGGGGGCGCGGCAGCCGTTGTGGGGGATCGGCGTGACGTCGGTGATCGCCGTCACCTCGAGACCGGCGGCCTGGAGCGAGCGGATCGCCTGCTCCCGGCCGGCGCCGGGGCCCTTGACGTAGACCTCGACCTGGCGCATGCCGTGCTCCATCGCCCGTCGAGCGGCGCCATCCGCGGACAGCGCGGCCGCATACGGGGTGCTCTTGCGGGAGCCCTTGAAGCCGGCCACGCCGGCCGAGCCCCAGCTGATCACGGCCCCGGCGAGGTCCGTGATCGTGATGATCGTGTTGTTGAACGTCGCCTGGATGTGGACGTGTCCCTGGGGGACGTTCTTCCGTTCGCGGCGGCGCTGCTTCACCGCCCGCTTGCGTTCGGCCATGTGGTGTTCGGGTCCCTCGGGCTACTTCTTGCGGCGAACGCCGACCGTCTTCTTCGGTCCGCGCCGCTGCCGAGCGTTGGTCTTCGTTCGCTGGCCACGGACCGGCAGGTTGCGCCGATGGCGCATCCCGCGGTACGAGCCGATCTCGATGAGCCGCTTGATGTTGAGCGCGACCTCCCGCCGCAGGTCACCCTCGACCTTGTAGCGACGGTCGATCAGCTCGCGGAGCCGGTTGACCTGCTCCTCGGTGAGGTCGCGGACCCGCGTATCCGGGTTGACGTTCGTCTGCGTGAGGATCTTCTGGGCCGTGGGCAGGCCGATCCCGAAGATGTACGTGAGGGCGACCTCGACGCGCTTCTCGCGCGGGATGTCGACGCCGGCGATACGGGCCATCGCTTACCCCTGCCGCTGCTTGTGCTTCGGGTTGGTGCAGATGACCATCACGGTGCCGTGGCGACGAATGACCTTGCAGTTGTCGCAGCGCGCCTTGACGGAGGCTCTGACTTTCAACGGATCCTCGACTCGTGCTCATCGACCGACTGGGCGGTCGTTCCCGGCGGCCATCCGGCCGCCGCTCCTCCGCGGCCCTCGGGCCGCTACTTCAGGCGGTAGGTGATCCGACCGCGGGTGAGGTCGTATGGCGACAGCTCGACCCGGACGCGGTCTCCCGGCAGGATCCGGATGAAGTTCATCCGAAGCTTGCCGCTGATGTGGGCCAGGACGCGGTGACCGTTCTCCAGCTCGACCGCGAACATCGTGTTGGGAAGCGGCTCGATCACCGTTCCTTCCACTTCGATCGCATCACGCTTGGCCACAGGCGCCCGAGCTTCCCTTTCTCACGACGAGTGCCGGTCCGGGCGGACCGACACACGAACGCGTAGCGTATCAAACGGGGCTGAGCGGGGCAAATCTCGGACCGCCATCAGACCTTCGTCAGGATCTCCGGGCCGTTGTCCGTGACCGCGATCGTGTGCTCGAAGTGGGCGGCGAGCGAGCCGTCGATCGTCGCGACCGTCCAGCCATCCGGCCGGATCTCGACGTCGCCCGCACCGAGCGTGAGCATCGGCTCGATCGCCAGGCAGATCCCCGGGGCCAGCTTCATGCCGCGGACGCCGGTTCGGTAGTTCGGCACCTGCGGCTCCTGGTGCATCTCCGTGCCGATCCCATGGCCCACGAATTGGCGGACGATCCCGTAGCCGCCCGGTCGCGCGACGTCCTCGATCGCACCCGAGATCTCGCCCAGGTTCGCGCCCGGGACGGCGGCCGCGATCCCCGCCATCATCGCGAGGCGGGTCGTGTCGATCAGCTCGCGGATCTCCGGCGCCGGCGCGCCGACCACGAACGTCCGTGCGCCGTCGCCGTGCCAGCCGTCGTAGATCGCGCCGGCGTCGATCGAGACGATCTGGCCGTCCTTGATCGTCCGCTCGCCCGGGATCCCGTGGACGACCTCGTCGTCGATCGAGATGCAGAGGCTGGCCGGGAACGGATTGCTCCGGTGGCCGTAGCCCTTGAACGACGGCACCGCACCGGACGTCCGGATGTGGCGCTCGGCCAGGCGGTCGAGGTGGCCCGTCGAGACACCGGGACGCAGCTCCGACTCCACGAGCGCGAGGACCTCGGCGACGATCCGCCCGGCGACGCGCATCTTCTCGATCTCGCGCCGCGACTTGCGGGTGACCATCAGCGGCCGCCGCCGGCCGACGGCCGGCTCTCGGGGACCGCGGCATCGACCGCCCCGAGGATGTCGCGACTCACGACGTCGATGGGCTCCCGGCCGTCGACGCCGGCCAGGATCCCGCGGGACCGGTAGTGATCGACCACGTCGAGGAGGGGCTTGATCTGCTCCGCCATCCGGGCCCGAACCGTCGCCTCGTGATCGTCCGGGCGCTGGATCAGGGGCGATCCGTCGACGTCACAGACGCCGGGCTGCCGGGGCGGGTTGGAGGCCAGGTTGTAGACGTGGCCGTTCGCCGTGCAGATCCGGCGGTTCGCCATCCGGGCGATCAGGTCCTCCGTCGGGACGTCGATGTAGACGGACGCGTCGACGCGTCGACCCGCTTCGGCGAGCGCCTCGTCCAGCGCCTGGGCCTGGACGCGCGTCCGGGGAAAGCCGTCGAGGATCGCGCCGCGGCGGGCATCGGGCTCGTCGAGCCGGTCGAGGAACACCCGGACGATCGTCTCATCCGGGACGAGCTGGCCGCGGCTCATGTACCGATCCGCCTCGCGACCCAGCCCCGTCCCGGCGGCGACGGCCGCGCGCAGCAGATCCCCGCTGGCAAGGACGGGAACGTCGAGGTGCCGGGCAAGCACCGGGGCCTGGGTGCCCTTGCCCGCTCCGGGGGCGCCAAGCAGAACCACGACGCTCATCGCCTGTCGCCCCAGACGCTCGATCCCGATGGTCCGCCCCGCGCGTGGTCGCCCACGCCCACCGTGGGTCGATGGCGCCGCGTCTCGGCGCAGCGCGCCTCGAGAGCTCCGCCGCGGGCCCTCGGGAGCGAGAGGCGGCTCGCGGCTGGGGTTGCCAGCTCGATCGCGCCTAGGCCTCGCCGCGCCATGGGCGACGATCGCCAGTTCGAACGGCCGGGATCAACGAATGAATCCTTCGTAGTTCCGCATGAGGAGCTGTGCCTCGATCTGCTTCATCGTCTCGACGATGACGCTGACCACGATCAGGAGGCCCGTGCCGCCGAGGGCGATCCCCTGCAGACCGGGAACGGCGAGGCCGATGACCGTCGGCAGCGTGGCGACGATCCCGAGGAACAGGGCGCCGGCGATCGTGATCCGGGTGACGACGCGGGCGAGGTAGTCGGCGGTCGGGCGGCCCGGCCGGATGCCCGGGATGAAGCCGCCGTTCTTCCGGAGCTGCTCAGCGGTGTCGTCGGGCTTGAACGTGAAGGCGGTGTAGAAGTAGGTGAAGCCGACCGTCAGCAGGAAATAGAGGACGACGTACGGCACGGACCGCGGGTTGAAGAACCCGACGATCCCCTGGGCGATCGAGGCGACCCAGGTCACCTCGGAGCCGGTGAAGTACGACGCGATCTGCTGCGGGAACAGCAGGATGCTGATCGCGAAGATGATCGGGATGACGCCGGCCTGGTTCACCCGGAGCGGCAGGAACGTCTGCCCGCCCGAGTACATCCGCCGTCCCCGGACCCGGCTCGCGTACTGGATCGGGATCCGCCGCTGGCCTTCCTGGATCGCGATGATCACCGCGACGGAGATGATCGCGATGATCGCGAATCCGATCACGAGCGGAACGTTGGGGGTCGACAGGAACGATCCGATCGCGCCCGGGCTGCGGCTGACGATGCCGGCGAAGATGATGAAGCTGATGCCGTTGCCGATCCCCTTCTCCGTGATCAGCTCGCCCAGCCACATCAGGGTCAACGATCCCGCGGTCAGGGTGATGATCTGGGTGATCGTGTAGAAGTTGGCGAGGTCGAACCCGCTCGACAGCACGCCCTGGGAGTTCAGCAGGGCCAGGAAGCCGTACGACTGGAGGAGGGCCATCGGCACGGCCAGGTAGCGGGTGTACTGGTTGATCTTGTTGCGACCGTACTCGCCTTCGCGCTGCAGCGCCTGGAGCGAGGGGATCACCCCCGTCATCAGCTGCATGATGATCGACGCGTTGATGTAGGGGTTCACGCCCAGCGCGACGACCGAGAAGCTCGACAGGCCGCCGCCCGACAGCAGGTCGAGGACGCCGAAGAGGGCGTTGTTCTGGAGGTACTGCTGCAGCTGCTGCTGGTTGACGCCCGGAACAGGGACGTGGGCCAGGAAGCGGAAGACGATCAGGATCCCCAGGACATAGAGAACCCGGCGCCGGATGTCAGGCGCGCGGAACGCGTTGAGCAGCGAGTCGAACACGGGGCGTTAGGCGTCGTCGCCGGGACTGGTCGCGTCGGTCTCCGATTCGTCGCCGGCCACGGGGGTCTCGGCCGATCCGTCGGCGACCGCATCCGGTGCGTCGGCGGGCTCTTCGGAAGCCGGCTCGGCCTCGCCCGTGGTGGTCGCGACGTCCTCGCCCGTCGCGGCATCGTCAGCGGCCGAGTCGGCGTTGACGGCCTCACCGGCCGCCGCCTTCCCCGCGCGGGCCGGAACGGCGGGCTCCTCCGTCGCCGCGGCCTTCCCGCGCGGCTTGGACGGCGCGGCTGGCGTCTCGGACCGAGCACCCGCGCCGGTCGCCTCGGCGACCGGAGCCGCCTCGGCCTTCGATCCGTCGACCCCGAGCGCCGGGCGTGATTCCGCCGGGACCTCGAGCACGTTCACGGATCCGCCGGCGGCCTCGATCTTCTGGGTCGCCGACTTCGTGAACGCATCGGCGACCACGAAGAGCGCCGTCGACAGCTCGCCGCCGCCGAGCACCTTCAGCGGCTTCCGGACGTCGCGAACCAGCCCCACGGCCCGGAGGACGTCGGCGTTGATCGTGAGGGCTTCGCCCTTCTTCGGGGCCGTCCCGGCCGCGGTGAACGCGCCGGCCTCGACCCGGGAGGCGATGTCGCCGACGTTGACGACCTCGTACTCCGTCTTGAACCGGTTCCGGAAGCCGCGGAGCTTCGGGATCCGCATGTGCAGCGGCGTCTGGCCACCCTCGAACCACGGCGGGACGGAGCCGCCGGCGCGAGCCTTCTGGCCCTTCGTGCCTCGGCCTGCAGTCTTGCCCTTGCCGGCCGCGATGCCGCGACCGACCCGCGTCTTCGGACGGTGGGCGCCATCCGCCGGACGAAGGTCGTGCAACTTCATGCCTGGTTCTCCTCGGCGTCGTGGTCCGCGGACGGGCTCGCCGCCGGGGTGCCGTGATCGGTGGCGGGCTTCTCGGCCGTACGCCGCGTCGCGTCCGATCCGACCTCTTCGACGGAGACGAGGAACCGGACCTGCCGGACCATGCCCCGGGTCGCGGGGTTGTCGGCGACCTCCACGGTGTCCCCGATCCGCTTCAGCCCGAGGGCCCGGATCGTCGCCCGGTTCCGGGCGATGTGGCTGATCGTGCTCTTCGTCTGGGTGACCCGGAGCTTACCGGCCATCGGCGGCCTCCATCGCGGTCGGTGCCGGCTGCCCGGAGATCCGGCTCACCAGCCGCACGCCGCGGCGGGCGCTGAGGTCCTCCGCGGAGTGAAGGCCGCGGAGCGCCTCGACGGTGGCCCGGGTCACGTTGACCGGGTTGGTCGAGCCGTGGGTCTTCGCGAGGATGTCGCGGATGCCGGCCGCCTCGACGACGGCGCGGACGGCGCCGCCGGCGATCACCCCTGTGCCCTGGGACGCGGGCTTCAGCATCACCCGGGATGCCGCGTAGACCTGGCGGACCTCGTGCGGGATCGTCGTCCCGACCATCGGGATCCGGATCAGGTTCTTCTTCGCATCCTCGACGCCCTTGCGGATGGCCTCCGGCACCTCGCCGGCCTTGCCGAGCCCGGCGCCGACATAGCCCTGGCCATCGCCGACGACGACGATCGCGGAGAAGCTGAACCGCCGGCCGCCCTTGACGACCTTGGCGACCCGGTTGATCTGGACGACGCGCTCCTCGAGCGCGAGCTTGTTGGGATCGATGCGTGCCACGTCAGCTCCTCCGGATCAGAAGTCGAGGCCGGCTTCGCGGGCGGCATCGGCGAGCGACTTGATCCGCCCGTGGTACCGGAACCCGGCTCGATCGAAGACGACGCGCTCGACGCCGGCGGTCTTCGCCCGCTCGGCGATCAGGCGGCCGACGACGGCGGCGCCCTCGGTCTTCGTCGACTTGGAGCCGCGGAGCTCCTTCTCGACCGTCGACGCCGCCGCAAGCGTCTTGCCCGTGCCGTCGTCGATGACCTGCGCGTAGATGTGGATGTTGCTGCGGAAGACCGCGAGGCGCGGTCGCGACTCGGACCCCTCCACGCGGAGGCGGATCCGGTCGTGGCGCTTGCGTCGTGCGGCGCCGCGGCTCGCAACCTGCGTCATGTCGCTTCCTTCTTCTGCGCCTCGTCGACCAGCCATGGCATCGTCCGCGCCTTCGCATCCTCACGGACGCACGCTCGGGTGCACTCGTTCGGGATGCTCGACGCCGCCTCGCCCCGGCTGCCCCTCTCGGCGTTGAGGTTCACTACTTCTTGCCGCCGATCTTGCCGGCCTTGCCGGCCTTGCGGCGGATCTGCTCGCCCGCGTACCGGACGCCCTTGCCCTTGTACGGCTCCGGCTTGCGCGTCGCCCGGACGCGGGCCGCGACCTGGCCGACGAGCTCCTTGTCGATGCCGACCACGGCGAGCCGGGTCGGGTTCTCCACCTCGAAGCTGATCCCCTTCGGCGGGTCGATCTCGATCGGATGGCTGTAGCCAAGGTTGAGCTGGAGCTTCTCGCCGACCTTCGTCGCGCGATAGCCGACGCCGGTGATCTCGAGCCCCTTGCGGTAGCCGTCCGTGACGCCGATCACCATGTTGTTTACGAGCGTCCGGGTCAGGCCGTGGAGCTGCTTGTGGGTCTTCTGCTCCGTTGGCCGCGTGACGACGATCTGGCCGTCCTCGCGACTGACGGACATGTCCGGGTGGAGGTCCCGGCTGAGCGTGCCCTTCGGGCCCTTCACGGTGAGATGGCGACCCTCGATCGTCACCTCGACCGAGGAGGGGACGGCGACGGGCAGGCGACCGATGCGGGACATCGCGGCTACCAGACGAACGCGAGGACTTCGCCGCCGAGCTCGGCCTTGCGGGCCTGCGCGCCGGTCATGATCCCCTGGCTCGTGCTGACGATGACGATACCGAGACCGCCGAGCACCCGCGGGATGTCGGTCTTGCGGGCGTAGACCCGCAGCCCGGGCTTGCTGATCCGCTTCAGCCCGGACACGACCGGCACCTTGCCGTCGACGTACTTCAGGGTCAGGCGAAGGACGAGCCGCGGACCTTCCTGCTCCTCGTGGACGTCGGCGATGAAGCCCTCGTCCTTGAGGATCCGGGCGATCTCGCGCTTCGTCCGGGACGCCGGCACGACGACCTCCGTGTGGCGGGCGCGCGAGGCGTTCCGCACTCGGGTCAGCATGTCGGCGATCGGGTCGGAGATGTTCATCGGACTACCAGCTCGACTTCGTGACGCCGGGCAGCTCGCCCCGCAGGGCGCGCTCCCGGAAGCAGATCCGGCACAGGGCGAACCGCCGCATGTACGCCCGCGACCGACCGCAGACGAAGCAGCGGTGGTAGGCGCGGGCCTTGAACTTCGGCGTGCGGTTCGCCTTGGCGATCATCGACTTCTTGGCCATGGTCTCCTCCCCCGCGCCTACGAGGCGAAGGGCATGCCGAGGAGCTCGAGCAGTCGCTTGCTCTCCTCGTCGGTCTTCGCCGTCGTCACGATGCTGATCTCCAGCCCGCGGAGACGGTCCACCTTGTCGTACTCGACCTCGGGGAACGCGAGCTGCTCGCGAAGCCCGAGGCTGTAGTTGCCGCGGCCGTCGAACGACTTGCTCGGCACGCCCCGGAAGTCGCGGATGCGGGGCAGGGCGAGCGTCGTCAGCCGCTCGAGGAAATCCCACATCCGCTCACCGCGGAGGGTGACCTTGGCCCCGATCGTGTTGCCGGTCCGGACCCGGAACTGGGCGATCGATCGCTTGGCCTTGGTCACGATCGGTCGCTGACCGGTGATCAGGCTGAGATCGCCGACCGCGGCGTCGACCGCCTTCGCGTTCGTCAGGGCCTCTCCGAGACCGATGTTGATCACGATCTTCGAGAGACGCGGCACTTCCATCGGGTTCTGGTATTCGAACTGCTTCTGGAGCGCCGGCGCGACGTCCGTCGCGTACCGCTCGCGGAGGCGGCCGCTCATGACCGCACCTCGATCTGCTCGCCGCAGTGGCGGCAGACGCGAACGCGGCGGCCGTTGTCCAGCGTCTTGTGGGCGATCCGGGTGGGCTTGTCGCAATGGGTGCAGACGAGCATGACCTTGCCGATCGCCAGCGGCTGAGCGAGATCCAGGATCCCGCCCTGCGTGATCTTCGGGGTGCGCTCGTTCGTGTTCGTGCTCTGGCGGGGCTTCGTGTGCCGCTTCGCGACGTTCAGGCCCTCGACCACGACGGCCGTCGTCGACAACGGCGACATCGCCGCCCAGCGGGCGCCGTACTTCGCCTGGGTCTTCTTGTGCCCCTGCTGGTTGGTCACGATTCGCTCGACCGTGCCGCGCTTGCCGGCGTCCTTGCCGGCCAGCACCACGACGGTGTCGCCGCGACGGATCTCGGGCACCTTGGTCACGCGTCGCTGGCTCGTTCCGGCGGGCATCACAGCACCTCCGGTGCGAGCGACACGATCTTCATGTAGTTGCGGTCGCGGAGCTCCCGAGCGACCGGACCGAAGATCCGGGTCCCGCGCGGGTTGCCCTGGTTGTTGATCAGGACGGCCGCGTTCTCGTCGAACCGGATGTAGCTGCCGTCCGGCCGGCCGTACTCCTTGGCCGTGCGCACGACGACGGCCCGGACGACATCGCCCTTCTTCACGGCGGCGTTCGGGATGGCCTGCTTGACGCTCGCGATGATCACGTCACCAACGCCGGCCGACGTCTTCAGCGAGCGGCCCATGACCCGGATGCACTGGATCGAGCGGGCGCCCGTGTTGTCGGCGACGCGGAGGCGGGACTGGGGCTGGATCACACGGCCTCCTCGGCGGGCTCCGCCTCGCCGGCCGCGGCCTCATCGCCGGACGCGGACTCCTGGCCGCCGTCGTCCCCGGTCTCGTCCGCGACGCGGCGACCCGGGTGGGCGGCGCCGTGGATCGCCTCCGACGTCGCGGCCTCGTCGGCGACGATGTCGGCAGGGCTGCCGTGCTCGCCGGCCCGCTGGATCACCCGGACCAGGCGCCAGCGCTTCGTCGCCGAGAGCGGCCGGGACTCCTCGATCAGGACGGTGTCGCCGACGTGGGCGTCGTTCGCCTCGTCATGGGCCTTGAACTTCGTCGTCAGCCGGATGACGCGCTTGTAGAGCGGGTGACGCGCCAGCCGTTCGACGGACACGACGATCGTCTTGTCCATCTTGTCGCTGACGACGCGCCCGACCTTCGTCTTGCGCTTGCTCTGCACCTGGATCGTTGCTCCTGTCATCGCGTGATCTCCCTCACGCCGTCTTCGCGCGGGCGCCGGAGCGCTCTCGCTGGACGGTCAGGATCCGCGCGATCGTTCGCCGCGTCTGCGGGATCGTGCTGTAGTCCTTGAGCTGGCGGGTCGAGAGGGCGAACCGGGCCTGCCAGAGGTCCTGCTTCGCCTCGCGCAGGGCGTTCTCGAGCTCGGTGTCGGAGAGCTCCCGGATCTTCACGATGTCCATCAGCTCTCCTTCGCCCCGTCACGCGTGACGAACCGCGTCGCGACCGGCAGCTTGTGGCTGGCCAGGCGCATCGCCTCGGCGGCCTCGTCGTGGGGCACGCCGGCCATCTCGAAGAGGATCCGGCCCGGCTTCACGACCGCGACCCAGTGGTCTGGTGCGCCCTTGCCGGAGCCCATCCGCGTCTCCGCCGGCTTTTTCGTCGCAGGCTTGTCCGGGAAGATCCGGATCCAGATCTTCCCGCCGCGCTTGACCGAGCGGGTCATCGCCCGCCGGGCCGCCTCGATCTGGCGGCTCGTGATCCACGCCGGCTCCTGGGTGGCGAGGCCGTAGTCGCCGAACGACACGGTGTGGCCGCCCTTGGCCAGACCGGACATCCGACCGCGCATCACCTTGCGGTGCTTGACGCGTCGCGGCATCAGCATCGGTCAGGCCCCCTGCCCGGCGGCGGCGCCGGCCGCGGTAGCCTCGCGCGGAAGCTGACGCTCCGGCGCGATGTCGCCGCGATAGATCCAGACCTTGACGCCGATCCGGCCATAGGTCGTGTGGGCGTGGATCTGGCCATAGCTGATGTCGGCCCGAAGGGTGCCGAGCGGGATGCGTCCCTCGCGGTCCCATTCGCGGCGACCCATCTCGGAGCCGCCGAGACGGCCGGCGACCGCGATCCGGACGCCCTTGGCGCCGGCCTTCATCGACCGCTGGATGGCCTGCTTCATCGCCTTCTTGAACGCGATGCGGCGGCCCAGCTGCTGGGCGATGTTCATCGCGACGAGGTACGCGTCGAGCTCCGGCTGGCGGATCTCCTTGATCTCCAGCTTCACCCGGCGCTTCGTGAGGTTGCCGATCTGCTGGCGGAGGACCTCGACGTTCGCG
>JBPYEM010000386.1:0-14059 GCA_051985205.1 Candidatus Limnocylindrales bacterium
CGGGGCCTGCCGATCGACGAGTCATTCGCGACGACCTTCCCGGCCTACCCGAGAGTCGCGAGTGGGCGTCCCGCCCAAGCGGCGCCCACTCCGGTGCCCGCGGACTCCACGACGCCGCTGCTGCCAATCGGCGGGTTGATCGTCGCAGTCATCGCGGTCGTCCGGGTCGTGCGGGGCAACATGTCGCAGCGTCATCCCGCCCCGACCTGATCGACGGCCGCCGAGGCAGGGAGATCCCGGGCGTGAACGCGACCGCCTTCGCAGATCGCGCCCGTCCTGCTCCGCGACGCGTCGGTGCTAAGGTCCGCGACATGACCGTGCTGACGAGCGGACGACGGGCGCGGTACGGCCAGTTGGCCGGGTTCGCCTTGCTGTCCCTCGTTGCGCTCTTCGCCGCCCACGACGCGATCTACATCGCCCAGTTCGGCATCGGTGGCAGGTACGCCGTCGCGATGTCGTCGGGTGGTCACGATGGCTACTACGTCCCGGCGTCGTTGATGATTGCGATTGCCGCGACCGTGGCCGGGACCCTGACGGTGTTGCGGCTCGGCCGCCTGACGATCGTGGCGGCGGCGGCGTCCGCCCGAGCTCCCCGGCGGGCGTTCCTCGACGTCGGACCGACCTATCTCGGTCAGCTCAGAGGCGTCTGGTCCCGGCTCTTCCCCGTGGTCGTCCTTCTCTTCTCGATTCAGGAGAACCTCGAGGCGATCCTTGCCGGTCGAGCTGCGCCTGGAACCGACGTGCTGTTCGGCTCCGGTGCGGGCTTCGTGCTGCCGATCCTGACGATCACGACGTTCCTCCTCGCGGTCGTCGCCGCGGGCATCCGCTGGCGGACGCGCATCCTCACCGCCCGCCTTCGTGTGCGCAGGCAATTCGCGCGGCCCGTGAGGCTGCATCGCAAGCCGCGCTGGACCGATCTTGCCGACGCACTCGCCCGCGACTGGATGATCGACCGGCGTGATGCCGGTCGCGCCCCGCCGATCACCGCCTGATCGGGTCACCGGGCGGTTCGCCGCCCGTTCCGGATCGCCGCGTCCTGTTCGCGACGATCCCTGACGTCCGCCCGAAGGCGGACCGGAGGTCTCCAACCCGTGCATTCACGTCATCGCCTGCTCCGTGCGCGACTGGCCTTGCTTGCCGCACTCGGAGTCGCAGCATCCATCCCGGGAACCATTGAGGCCCACGAGGCGCGAACCGTCGCCGGCTACGACATGGAGGTCGGGTTCATCAACGAGCCCGTCTTCGTCGGCGACAAGAGCGGCCTCGAGTTCTTCGTCCACAAGGGCGATCAGGCGATCGAGGGCCTCGAGAAGACGCTCACGGCGCAGGTGATCTACCAGGGCCAGACGCGCGACCTGCCGATCACGGCCAGGGAAGACTCACCTGGCGCCTACGAGTCGCAGTTCATCCCAACAGCCGCCGGCCCGTATACGTTCCACATCAAGGGAATGATCGAGGGCGCGGCGGTCGACGAGCAGTTCACCTCGAGCCCGACCGGGTTCGACGAGGTGAAGGACCAGGCGTCCGGACAGTTCCCGGTCCAGTTCCCGGCCGAAGCGGACCTGGTCGCGTCTGCCCAAGCCGGCCAGAACGCGGCGGACCTCCTTCCGATCGCGATTGGCCTGGGCGCGCTCGGCGTCCTGTTCGGACTGGTCGGAACGGGTCTGGCGCTCGCGAGCCGGCGGGCTCGCTGAAGCGATGCCGCTCCGGCGAGCGGCGGTCCGCCGCCTCGCGTGGACGATCGTCGCGATCGGCTCGTTCTTCGGGCCGGGCGCGGCGGTCGCCCATGCTCACTCTCAGCTCGTCGCGAGCGTGCCGGCGGCGGGCGATGTCGTCGTGGCCGCGCCGAGCGACATCCGGCTGACGTTCTCGGAGCCGATCGACCCGGCCCATACGTCGATCGACGTCCTGAGCGGCGACGGCCGGGTCGTGGCGTCGGCGATCGGCTCCGTCGATCCGGGCGACGCTTTCACGCTCATCGCGCACGTCCCCTCGCTCGGCAGCGGCGAGTACACGATCAACTGGCGAGCACTCTCCGCCGCGGATGGTCACAGCACGTCCGGGACGTTCAGCTTCGGGGTCGGCGATGTGAGCGCGCCGGCCGTTGCCGCGACCGGGGCAGGGGCGGGATCGATCCACGCCGGCCATGACGAGGCGACCGTCTTCCTCGAAACGGAGTCCCGGATCGTGGCCGACCTCGGCTCCATGGTGGCGTTCGGGCTGGCGATGATCGGCGTTCTCGTGCTCCGGCGACCCGGATCGGCCGGAATCGCCCGCGCCGGAGCGGCCGCGTTGCTCCTCGCCGCGGTCGGGGCGGCCGGCCTGATCCTGCTCGGCGGGCCGTCGAGCGGCATCGACCTTCTGTCGTACCTGCAGGCGCGGACCGGGATCCTCGACGCCATCCGACTCGTCGTCGGGATCGCCGCAGGTGTCGGCGGGTGGCTGATGGCGCGGTGGGCCGCCGTGGCTGTCGCCGGGTTGGTCGGCCTCGCCGGCGCCGCCCAGCTCGTCCTGATTGCCCTCGGCGGCCACGACGCGGCGTTTGGAGCTGCCGGACCGGTCGTGGCGATGGCCGTCCATCTGATGGCCGCTTCCATCTGGCTCGCTGGCCTCCTGACCCTCGTCTGGCTGGGGATCCTTCCCGAACACCGCCCGCAGCCGATGGTCGTGCTCGTTCCGCGCTTCTCGGGAGTTGCGATCGTGGCGATCGGTCTCGTCGCGGCGACCGGCATCTACGCCGACTGGCTCCAGACGGGCTCGCTGCTCTCCCTCGCGACACCGTATGAGACGACGGTCGCCGTCAAGATCGGCCTGACCGTGGCGGCCCTCGTCATCGGGTGGTTGAACTACCGGGCAGCCGGTCGCGACCCACGGTTCGGTCCTCGGGTTGCGCTCGAGGCGATCCTCGCCATGAGCGTCCTGGTTGCCACCGGTGTGCTCGCGAGCGGGTCCCCGCCGGGGCCCGCCGCTCCGGTCGCGATCGCCCGGGTGAGCTCGAGTGCGTTCGATCAGGGCAACGCGAGTCTGTTGATCTCGCCCGGCCGGCCCGGTCCGACGCAATTCACCGTCACGCTTGCTGCTGCGGCGCCGGCCGGAGCGACCGTCGAGCTGGACCTCAGCCGGCTGGATCAGACCGGTGAAACGCGATTACCGCTTCGGCCGTTGCCGGATCGAGCGACGTGGGTGGCGCCCGGCGGCCTCCTTCCTCCGAACAGTCGCTTCGATGTCGTCGCGGTGGTTCGCGACGGAAGCGGCGTCGAGACGAGCCGGTCGCGCTTCGCGTTCGCCCTGGACGCGACGACCATCGTGAGCGGCCGGCTCGGACCGCCGATCGACCCCGTCGCGATCGTCGTCGTCAGCCTGATCGGGGCCGGCTTCGTGGCGCTCGCGCTCCTTCTGGCGGGCCGGACGCTGCCCGCCACGGACCGACGCGCGGGGCGAATCGCCCTCGCCGGTGGATCCGCGATCACGGCGGTTGTGGCGGTCGCGATCGCCGTCGGCGGAGCGAAGGGATGAACCTCGCGACGATCATCGGGATCCAAGTCGGACTCCTGGGCCTCGTCGCCTTCGGGGTCGCGCCACGAGTGCGACGTCGTTGGCCACGGCTCGCGGCCGTGACGTTGATCGTTCCGTCGCTGGTCGTGATCACGGGTGCGGCCCTCGCGGCGTTCGGCACCTTCGGCGGCGCGACGCCGCTCTCATCAACGCCGAACCCCGTATCGGCAACCGTGACGTCGGTCGAGACCGGGAACCGGCTCTACCAGGCGAACTGTGCGGCCTGCCACGGCGTGGACGCCCAGGGCGGCGGTCCACTCGCGGACACGACCCCCATTCAACCGCCGTCGCTGAAGGCCCACTTGACGCAGCACACGGATGGCGACCTGTTCTACTGGATCACCAACGGACTGCCCGGCGGAATGCCGGGGTGGGCTGCGACGCTCTCCCCGACCGATCGTTGGAACGTCGTCAACTACCTCCGGGCGATCAACGCCGGATCCTCAGTTCCTCCGGCGTCGCTCGCGCCACCGTCGGGTTCTGGCTCGCCCACGACGGGAGGCTCGGGGTCCGCGTTCGGTGTTCTGGTGGTACCCGCTGGATGGTCGCTCTGGGTCGGTCTGTTCCTCGCCATGGGCCGGAAGACCCGCAAGCGGCGAACGTGACTGCGAGCGCAAGACGGCCGACGGTTCCAACGCCTGGCCACCAGTCGCTCTCATCCGAAGGCAACGGAGATCGCCGCCTCGAGGTCGGCCAGGGTCTGCGCGACTTGCCTGACGTCGATCACGACGGCGTCGCCGAAGCCACTGCCGCATCCTCCGGCCGGAGCTGGATCGTGGCGACCCAGGCGTCGAAGATTGCCCGGGCGTCATTGCGGGCGTGGAGAAGGGCGAACAGATAGAGTCGACCGCCGGTGACGACGGTTGCGTCGATCTCGTTCGGGCACTCCGCGATCCGGCCCGATTGCCCATCGATCGTGATCGCTCGCTGTTGATTGCGAGGAATGCGACAGCCGGCGGGCGACACGTACTGATCGACCCATGCATCGACCGACACCCCATCCGGAATCACCGTCGACGCGCCCTTGTAGAAGGCAGCCAGGCCGGTCTCCACCACATCGAACGCGCCGTCGTGCAAGCTGGAGCTGTCAGTGCGAGGCTGGGTGACCGGGTTCCAGAGCTCCGTGGCCGGCCTGAGTCCTCCCCGGTCGAGATACTTGAAGGAAAAGCCGTTGGTCGGTGAAACGAAGGTCGATGTCAGGGCCGGGGTCGGGATGACATGGGCCGGGGAGCCCGACGCTGAAGGGCGGGAGGTCGCGCCAGAGCTCCCCGTCGCGTTGACCGACCCACCGATGCTCGAACCGTCCGGCTGAAGGCGAAGGACCGTCCCCGCCAGGAGGCCGACCGCGGCGACGAGGGCGCCGGCGACGGCCACGCGGGCGAAGATGCGCAGGGGCCATGCCGTCCAGCCCGGCCAACTCACCTGGCGCTGTCGAGTCGTGTGGATCTCCTCGAGCGCGGACAACAGGGCTCGGTCGGACATCCGGGTGGGGCCGTCGTCGAGCCAGGCCCGGGCGGCGCGGTCGAATTGCTCCTCGTTCATGCCATCCGCTCCAGCGAGGTGTGGGTGGTCGTCCGGGCATCGGCATCGAGTGCCGCCCGGAGGGTGGACGTTGCATAGCGGAGCCTCGACCTGACCGTCTCCGCCGGGACGCCGAGGCTTTCGGCCGTCTCGGCGACGGACCAGCCGAGGTAGTGATGGAGCACGAACGCCGCGCGCTGCTCCGTCGGCAACCGGCGGAACGCACGATCGAGCGCATCGCGCGTGACGACGTCCTGAGTGCTGTCGTCCATCGCCGGCCCGTCGACAGGCAGCATCACGACGTTGGCGGACCAGCGCGACGATCGCCTGGCCTCGGCATAGCACGCGTGCACCAGGATCCGATGGAGCCAGGCGTCGAAGCGTCCGGTGTCGCGGAGTGCCGGCAGCTCCCGCCACGCCGTGATGAGCGCTTGTTGGACCGCGTCCTCGGCTCGCCCGACATCGCGCAGGATCCGAAACGCGACCGCGAAGAGCCGGTCAGCGGAGCCGCGCGCGATCGAGGCGAAGGCGTCTTCGTCCCCGGACCGGGCCGCTTCGACGAGCGCGACATTCATCGCTCCGGCTCCGCAGTTCGCGGTCCCTCGCGGGACGGTGCATCCATGACCAAGTGCATCTGTGGAGCATGGCGGGTGAAACCCGCCCGCCTCGACCTCAGCTGGGACATCTGACCGCCTCGCCGAGCGCGAAGGCGTGATCGAGATCCGTTCGCGATTGCTCGAGCAGCTCGCTGCCGCCCGGAAACGCGGCCGCCGCCGCGGTCAGCTCCGACGCCGCCTTCGTGAAGAGCGCCTTCGCCGTCGGGCTCGCCGGACCGACTCGGTCCGCCATGGCCGTCAGGCCCTTCGTTGCCGTCTTCACCAGCGCCCGGGCGTCGTCGACCTTGGTCGCATCGAGGGCGGACGTGATGCCCGTCATCGCGGTGACGACCGGTTCGCCGAGATCGGCAAGCTCACCCACCTCCACGCACGGTCCGCTCGGGACGGCCGAGGCGGCCGGTGCGGCCGAGGCGGCCGAGGCGGCCGGTGCGGCCGAGGCGGGCGGCGTCCCCGTGGGCTTCGTGGACGTCGGCGGTGCCACCGTTGCTGATGGGCCTGTCGCGGGGGTCTCCTCAGGGGTCGACGCCTTCGTGGTGCTCCCGGCATTGGATCCGCACGCGGCGAGCGTGAGCACCAGCGTCGCAACGACGAGGTGTCGCGGTCTGGCGATCATGTCGCCTCCATCCCTCCGTCTCCGCACGTCGCGTCCGTGGGCTGGACGCTTCACCCGGTATGAGTGCCGCGTCGGCGAATCGGGGTGAAAATCGCGGCGGCGGGTTGACGGGCGATATTTCTGCCGATCGTCACTGCTCGGTTTCGGAGCGGTAGAGGCGCATCGGCCGAGTCAAGCGCCCGGCGACATGTGGTATTCCTGAGCGCGAATCAGGCGGGGTGTGGCGTAGCTGGCTAACGCACGTGCTTTGGGAGCACGAGATCGTCGGTTCGAATCCGACCACCCCCACCACCCTCCGAGCGTGATACCCCCGGGCCCGAGCGATCGCCGGCGCGTTGACGCGTCGCTGAAACGATGAGCCGCGTCGGGCCGCCCGTTCGAATCGGCGAGCCCCGGACGCTCGACCTCCCGCGCCACCGACGGCGCACGCCCCCATCAGCAGGAGGTCAGCTGTGGACGCCCTTGACGAGCTCGAGCAGATGCACCAGGAGGCCCGCCAGGCCTTCGCCAAGATCGCCGAATCCGACGGGAGCACCCGCGGTGGCCTGTGGGCCAAGCTCGAATCCGAGCTGAAGCTCCACGAGCAGATCGAGGAGCGCTTCGTCTACGACCCGGTCACCGAGCAGATCGGCAACACGAACCCGAGCCTGAATCAGTTCCACGAGCAGCATGAGAAGGAGGCCGCCCAGGCCAACGGCGTGATGGATCGTCTGGGTTCCTTCAACCCGGCGGACGCCGGTTGGCTGACGGACTTCCAGCAGCTGCAGTCGATGATGCAGCGACACATGCAGGAGGAAGAGACGCAGTTCTGGCCGCTCATCCGCGAGACCTGGGGCCAGGACAAGCTCGACGACGCCGGCCGGGCCGTGGCAGCGTCGAAGGCCGCCGGCAAGGTCGTCGCGGGTGCCGCGCAGGTCGTCGGCAAGACGGAATCCGTGGTGAAGGGCGACTGACTCGCCGCACCGGCTGACCGGCCATCCGCTCAGGCCGTCTCGCACCTTCCTGACTGGCGGCCGTCCCCTGGCAGCGGCGCAGCGGCCGCGCGCCGACGCGTCGTCGCGGGGGGCCGCAGACTGAACGGCGCCGCCGAACGGGCGGCGTCGTTCAGGAGGGTTCGTGGGACGGCTTCCAGCGCGCGACATCGGCGATGTCCGTCTGGCCGACTTCGTCGAGGCCGGCGGGTGCCCGGTCTGCGCGGCCTGCGACGACGCGGTCAAGCGGCTCATCGACGAGATCCTCTGGGAGAGCGTCAACGATGTCGGATTCCGGCGGGAGCTGGACGCTGCCCGCGGGTTCTGCCCGCCGCACGCGGTGGCGGTGCTCGACGCCGACCGCCGCCAGTCCGGTGGCGCGGTCGGCGCGGCGATCCTCTACGGCGCGATCCTTGGAGGGCGGCTCCGAGAGCTCGAGCGGTCGGCGAGCGCCAGAGGTCGCACCCGCCGACGACGAACGGAGCTCGCCTCCGCTCCGCCGGACTGTCCCGCCTGCGCGGTGCGCCGGGATGCCGAGACCGGCACGATCCGCCGTCTCGGCGTCCTCACGAACGACGCTGCGTGGCGCGACGCGCTCGGGAGTGCCGAGACCTGCCTGACCCATCTGGCCAGGCTCATCCGGGACGCGCCCGACACCGATGAGTGGCGGGCGGTCGAGCGACTCCAGCTGGATCGCCTGCGGGACGTCGCGGCTCGGCTTCGTGGCTTCGTCGACCACTCCGGCCAGGACCGGCGGGACCTGATGACGGACGACGAACGCCGCGCGGTCGAGGAGGCCCGGCGACTCCTGGGCGGTGCCGCCTAGGCAACCGCCGGGCGACGAATGGTCGCCGTCAGCCGGCGCGCAGCTCCGCGACCCACGCCCGGAGCCGAGGCAGGTGCTCGTCGAGGTGGTCGGCGCCGGACTTCCGGACCCACCAGTCGGCGGCGTCGGTGCGCTCCGGCATCCGCGCCCACACGGAGAGCATCTGCGCCCGGGCCGACATGCACTGCGTCCAGCAGGTCAGCCAGCTCTGGTCGCGGAGGGCGGCGAGGAAGTCTGCGTTCATCGCGTCGATGTCGAGCGGCTCCTCGACGTACGTCCCCGATTCGATCCGGAGGAGCTGGATCTCCGCCTCCGCCATCCAGCTGCCGAGGTGCGCGACGAGGTCCTTCACGCTCCACTCGTCGTCCCGAAAGTAGCCGGGTCGTTCCCGCTGCTCCGGCTCGAGCTCGTCGATCAGCTCATGGAGCTCGTCGAAGCGCGCGTGCTCGCGGTCGATCGCGGCCGCATAGGGATGATCGACCGGGGTGGATGGAGGCAGCTGCACGGACGCATCGTCGCGCGTTCGTCCGCATCGTGCCGGGGCACTTGACAATCCATAACGATACGATACCGTACCGTATCGAAACAGGAGCGAGATGCGCTCCGGACCGTGCAGCAGGAAGAACGAGCGCGATGGCCAACCTCGACACGGCTCGGCGAGACGCCGACCGGAACCATGCCCGGCGGTGGGGGACCCTCGGTGTCCTGTCGCTCAGCCTCGTCATCATCGGTCTGGACAACACGATCCTGAACGTCGCCCTTCCGACCCTCCAGCGAACGTTCGCCGCGACGGCGGCGGAGCTCCAGTGGATGGTCGACGCCTATGTGTTGGTCTTCGCCGGGCTGCTGCTGACGATGGGCGCACTCGGCGACCGGTTCGGTCGCGCGCGCGCACTCCAGCTCGGCCTGCTGATCTTCGCGGCCGCCTCGATCGCGGCGACCTTCGCGACGGACGCCACGCAGCTGATCGGGGCCCGCGTGGTGATGGGGATCGGCGGGGCGCTGATCATGCCGTCCACCCTGTCGGTCATCGTGAACGTCTTCGCGCCGGCGGAGCGCGGCCGCGCGATCGCCGTCTGGGCCGGCGTCTCCGGTCTCGGCGTCGGACTCGGCCCGCTCATCGGCGGGCTCCTGATCCAGAACTTCAGCTGGAGCTCCGTCTTCCTCGTGAACGTCCCGATCGCGGTCCTCGCCCTCGTCCTGGGCTGGTTCCTCGTGCCGGAGAGCCGCGACCCGTCCGCCAGCAGCCTCGACCTGCCGGGCGCTGCCCTCTCGATCGGCGCCGTCGGCGCCCTCGTCTACGGGATCATCGAGGCCCCCTCCCAAGGCTGGACGGACCCGACGATCCTGGCCGCATTCGGCACGGCAGCGATCCTCGGCGTGATCTTCGCCTGGCGTGAGACGCACACCGGGCAGCCGATGCTCGACCTGGCGCTCTTCCGCGATCGGCACTTCACGGCGGGGGCCCTCGCGATCGCGCTGACGTTCTTCGCGATGTTCGCCGTGATCTTCGGGCTGACGCAGTACCTGCAATTCGTCCTCGGCAAGAGCGCGCTCGAGGCCGGGACACTGATGGTCGCGCTCGCGGTGGGGATCCCGTTCGGGGCACGGATCAGTCTCAAGGCGACGGAGCACGCCGGCACCCGACGAGTCGTGGCCGCGGCCCTCGTCGGCGTCGGCCTCGTCCTGCTGACCATCACCCAGTGGACGACCGCGACGGATCCGCTCGTCGTCGTCGCGACGCTCTTCGTGCTCGCGATCTGCATGGCCAACGTGATGGCGCCATCGACCGGCTCGGTGATGTCCGCGGTCCCCGAGGCGAAAGCGGGCGTCGGGTCGGCGATGAACGACCTGTTACGACAGCTCGGCGGCGCACTCGGCATCGCCGTGATCGGGTCCGTGATGAACACCGTCTATCGCGACCGGATGACCGAGGTCCCGGGTCTCGCGCTCCTTCCCGACGCTGCGGCGGCGGCCGTCCGCGACTCCGTCGGCGCGGCGGTCGCGATCGCGGCACGGGTCGGGGGCGCCGGCGGCGACGCGCTCGCGTCGGTCGCCCGGTCGTCATTCGTGGACGCGCTCCACGTCGCCGTCGTCGTCGCCGCCGTCGTCACCATCGGGACGGCGATCTTCGTCGCCCGGGCGATGCCCGGGGGCGAAACGGCGGCGGCGGAGCATCCATCGGGCGGCTCGCTCGAGGGAGCGGCTACCCTCACGCGGTGACCCCTCACGCGGTGACCCCTTCCCCGCAGCCCCCCGTCCGAGGCCGACCGCGCCACCCGCGGACCGACGAGGCGATCCTCGCGGCGACGTTCCGCCAGCTCGTCGACGTCGGCTACGGCAACCTCTCGGTCGAATCCGTTGCCGCTGCGGCGGGCGTGGCCAAGACGACGATCTACCGACGCTATCGGACGAAACGGGATCTCGCGATTGCGGCGCTCCAGGTCGAGATCCCGTTCCCGGACTTCCCGCCGTCGGTCGACATCCGGGCCGGCCTTCGGTCCGTCATCGCCCTCATCGCTCACGCGATGGTCGACAGCGGGGCGATCCGCATCCTCGGCTCGCTGCTCGTCGAATCGAACCGGGAGCCGGACCTGTTCGCCGCGTTCCGGCAGCGGCTGATCGAGCCACGCCGCGTGCTCGTGATGGAGCTCCTGCGACGAGGGATCGAGCGTGGCGAGGTCCGGCGCGACGCAGATCCACTGATCGTCACGGAGATGATGGCGGGCGCGATCTTCGCCCACCACGCGATCCTCGGCGGGTCGACGACGGGCGCCTGGCTCGACGGTCTGACCGACCATCTCCTGGCGACGGTCCGGGTCGACGGCGCCTCGCAGCGAACGGCTCGGGGTTCGTCCTCCGCGGGGCGCGGATGACCCGATCGATCCGGGTCGGCGTCCAGCTGCCCGAGGTCGAACGCGAGGTCCGCTGGGCCGAGCTGCTCGACATGGCCCGGGCGATCGACGACCTCGGGTTCGACGGGATCTGGGTCGGCGAGCACCTGCTCTACCGCTGGTCGTCGCGCGACGCGCGCGGACCGTGGGAAGCCTGGACCATGATGGCCGCGCTCGCCGCGGTGACGGAGCGAGCGACCGTCGGGCCGCTCGTTGCGTGCACGAGCTTCCACAACCCGGCGCTGCTCGCCAAGCAGGCCGCGACGATCGACGAGATCGCGGGCGGCCGCTTCGTCCTGGGCCTGGGCGCAGGGTGGAACGAGACGGAGTTCCGCGCCTTCGGCTTCCCGTTCGACCACCGGGTCGACCGGTTCGAGGAGGCGTTCACGATCATCCGGACGCTCCTCCAGGAGGGCTCGATCGACTTCGCGGGCCGCTTCTACCACGCCCGCGATTGCGAGCTGCTGCCGCGACCCCGGCCGGGCGGGCCGCCGATCCTCATCGGCTCGAACGGGCCGCGGATGCTCCGGATCGCGCTGCCCTTCGCTGCGGCGTGGAACACCTGGTACTCGGAGACGGACAACCGACCCGAGGGCGTCGCGCCGTTGCTCCAGCGAGTCGACGCTGCTGCCCGAGACGTCGGTCGCGATCCGCACGAGATTCGCAGGACCGTCGCGGTCCACGTCCGGTTGCCCGGCGGTCGTGGCCGGACGATGGGCGACGACGCGACCACGGCCCGGATCGTGCCGCTGGAGGGCTCGCCGGAGCAGATGGCCGACGGGCTCCAGGCGTACGCCGCCGCGGGCGTCGACGAGATCCAGGCGGTCCTCGACCCGATCGACCGCGCCGCGATCGAGCGCTTCGCGGCCGTCCTGCCACTCCTCGAGTAGCACGCGATTGCATTCGTCGTGGATGGGCGTCGAGGGCGAGGCGGCGGGGATTACCGTAAGCGAACGGACTTAACGGTCCCTGAGCTCGGAGCGCATCCCGCCAACGACGCCATCGGCGTTCAGGCGCGACAGCCGAGGCCATTGCCGCGGTACTTCAGTAGGGATTGCTGGCCGCGAATCCCGTGCTAGCATCCCCGCGGCGATGCGAACTTCGAATCAGCTCGCACTGGGGGCCCGGCGACCGTTCCGGCCGGCCGGTATGGCCATCTCCATCCTCACCACGATCGTCGTCGCGTGCGGTGGATCGAACACGCCCAGCCCGTCGGCGTCGGCCGCGCCGACGCCCGTCGTGACGCCGGATCCGCATCTCGCGGAACCCGTCACCGCGGACCAGATCTTCATCGTCCTCGGCGCCGCGAAGCTCGGGATCACGGCGAACACCGCCAGCGCCGGGAGCGGGGGCTCCGGGATCGTCAAGCTGATCGACGCCGACGTCGGCAACTGGCCGCTGCGGATCACGCAGTACTCGTCGTCCGCGGTGCTCCGGCGGGCTCTCGCCTGGAAGCCCGGCGACAAGCCCGGCGGCGAGGAGGCGCCGTACAACATTGCCGGCGAGAACATCCTGATCCAGTACGGGCCGATCAGCGCCCGAGCCCCGTCGGCGCCGGACAGCAAGCGACAGGAGCTCGCCGCGCAGATCATCGGCATCCTCGACCCGCTGCTCTGGCCGCTGACCCAGCGGTCCGTGGTCCTCGTCCCGTCGCGGACCCCGGAGCCGACCGCGGCACCGTCCGCGCCGGCCGCCTCGGCCAAGCCCGCGAAGTCGCCGAAGCCATCCGTGAAGGCGTCCGCCAAGCCGTGACGTCGCCGCGTCGGTCCGGCGGGCGCGCCGAGGACGTGTCGGAGCTCGACAAGCGGATCATCGAGCACCTCCAGCAGGACGGTCGCCGGCCGTTCACCCAGATCGCCGCCGACCTCGGCGTCTCGGAGGCCGCCGTCCGCGCCCGGACGAACCGGCTCGTCGACCGCGGGATCCTCCAGGTCGTCGGCGTCACCGATCCGCTGAAGCTGGGCTTCCAGCAGATGGCGATGATCGGAATCCGCTGCGAGGCCGACCGGTTGATGGAGGTCGCCGCCCGTTGCGCCGAGATGCCGGAGGTCGACTACGTCGTCGTCACGGCGGGCTCGTACGACATCCTCATCGAGATCGTCTGCGAGGACAACGAAGGACTCCTGCGCTTCCTCGCCGAGCGCCTGCGGACGATCGACGGCGTGCGCGAGACGGAGACGTTCGTGTATCTGCGCATGGTCAAGCAGTCCTACCAGTGGGGGACGCGCTAGCCGCGAAGCCCTCCGCGCAGCACGCGATGGGCCCTCGACGACGCCAGCGGCGCCGTTGCGCTCCCGCAACCGAAACCCCGCGGCCTGGCCATTCGAACCTCAACGGGGCAGGACGTTTTCGGATACCCGCCGAGTACGATGCAGCGGTCCTGGGGCGCGTGTGTGCCCGCGTGCCGTGTGAGGTTCGAGTGCCGGTCGAGCCGGTCCAGACGCTGATCCTGCTCGCCGTCATCGCCAATCTCGCGGTGATGGCGAGCGTCCTGCTGCCGCCGCTCGTCGGCCGGCGCGGACTCTTCGGCGACGCCGGCGAAGCGCACCTGGAGGCCAACGGCAGCAGTGGCCCGCCCGGTCGATTGGCGGGCGCAACCGGCGATCCGGAGCTCGAGTACGTCGACGCGAGCGGTGTGCCGTCGGGCGCCTACGACCGGGTCGTCCGGATCGTCTCCTGGGTCTTCATCCTGGCCGCCTCGACGATCGTCGCCCTGACGGGCCTCTGGCGCGACACGCAACCGGCGATCTTCGCGCTGCTGGCGGCGGCCGGCCTGTTCGTCGTCGTCGTCCACGACCTCCTGCCGATCGGCGCCCTCGGGACGGCCCGATTCGTCCTCGAGGGCAGCGTGGCGGTCACGTTCGCGACGCTCCTCGTGGTGCTCACCGGCCGCGACCAGAGCCCGTTCTTCTTCACGTTCCCGCTGATCGTGGGTGGGGCGGCGCTCGTCGTCAGCCCGCGGGTCACGTTCGGGCTCGCGGCGGCAGCGTGTCTCGCCTACATCGTCGCGGTGGTTCCGCCGGGCAGCGCGGGAGTTGCGCCGACGACGATCGCCGTGGTCG
>JBPYEM010000387.1:0-10263 GCA_051985205.1 Candidatus Limnocylindrales bacterium
TCGCCTCGGACGACCCCCGGGCGCTGCCGATCTACGTCCGTGCCGGGATGCGGCCGCGCTGGGTCAGTCTCTACGTCGAAGGGCCCGTCGAACGAATCGTCGGCCTTCCGGCGGCGATCACCGTCCAGGCCGGCTCGCCCGCCGAGCTCGCGGCGATCGAGCGGGAGTGGTCCGGCGTGGACCGGTCCCGCGATTTCATGTTCTGGGCGACCCAGCCGGAGGCGGACCTGTTCATCGTCCGGGACGGTTCCGCGCCGGTCGCCGTCGGCGCAGCGCGGGTCCGGCAGGCCCGGCCGGTCCGCGTGCTGGACCGGCTCGTCGTCAACCCGGAACCCGCGGTCGACCCGGTGCCCGTCACGCTCGCCGCGATCGCCCGGGCCGGCCGTGGCGGGATCGCACTGTCCGCCATCCAGGGGCCGAGCCCGGTGCTCCGACCACTGCTCGACCTCGGCTTCCGCATCATGGACCGCGACCAGTTCATGGCCTCGGACCCGGACATCGTCGACCCGGCCCGCCTGGTCCCGAACGCCGGAATGCTCTAGGCGTCTCGGCGAGGCGAGCTCCTCAGTCGAGCGTGACGACGCGCCCCGCCACCGTGCCGGCGTCCGGATAGGTCTCGACGTGCGCCACTCCGGCGTCGGCGAGGCCGAGGGGCGCGGCGGCGACGTCCGTGACGAACAGGTAGGGTCGCGGACCGATCTGGTCCGCGACGTGGTTCTTCAGCAACCGATGGACGAGCGTGACGGCTGGTCCGTGGAGCTCCGTGTGTGACCCGCCGGCGACCTGCACGCCGACGCCGCGGTGCAGGAGCATCTTCAGCCACAGCGTGCGGGCGACCGGGCACGCGGTACAGAGGTGGTCCGAGGCGCCGATCGCCTGCTCCTGCTGCACCACGCGGAACTGGTCGACGACGCCTCGCAACCCAACGAGGAGCGAGCTCCCAGCGGCGTCGAGCGTCGACGCCGGCGCAACGCCGAAGACGGCGTCGCCCTCCACCTTGGCGATCGCGAACGTCGGCTGGAACCCCTGGACGACCACGTCCAGGAGCGCGCCCAGGATCTCGTAGCCAGCCGGGATGCCGTGACTGAAGTCCACCCCGTGGGCCTCCTCGACACTGCCGAGGAAGGCGGTGTAGCCGCTGATGTCGGCCAGCAGGTAGTACTGCTCGGACGCTCGAGCGCCGGTGGACGGTCGCGTCGGCTCAGGCATTAGGTCGGCCGCGCTACGCAGGGCAAGGCGTTTGCTCCGGCTTGGCGATCGGGGTTGCTGGAGTCGACCTGGATTGCCTCAGGGTGGCGCGATTGGGCGGGCGATCCTCGATCTGCGAGGCGATCGCCCGCCCAACGAGCGCGTGAACGTTACGCCGGGACGGCCACCGGCTTCTCGATGGGCATGCCGACCATGGAGCCCCACTCGGTCCAGCTGCCGTCGTAGTTGCGGACCCGCTGGTAGCCGAGCAGCTCGTGGAGGACGAACCACGAGTGGCTCGATCGCTCGCCGATCCGGCAGTAGGCGATGACGTCCTTGTCGGGCGTCACGCCCTTCGCGCCATAGAGCGCCTCGAGCTCGTCGCGGCTCTTGAACGTGCCGTCCTCGCGGACCGTCTGCGCCCACGGGATCGACGCGGCACCGGGGATGTGACCCGGCCTCTGGGCCGTCTCGGTCATGCCTGGCGGCGCGATGATCTCGCCGTTGAACTCCGCCGGTGACCGAACGTCGACGAGCGCGAAGTCGTTCTGGCCCAGCCGCGGCAGGATGTCGTCGCGGAAGGCCCGGAGCGCGAAGTCCGGGTCGGGCAGCTCGTACCCGGTCGCGGGGTAGGACGGAACGTCGGTCGAGAGCGGCAGGCCGTTGTCGAGCCAGAACTTCCGGCCCCCGTTGAGGATCCGGACGTCGCCCTGGCCGAACAGCTTCAGCTGCCAGTAGGCCCAGGCGGCGAACCAGTTGTTGTTGTCGCCGTAGAGGACGATCGTCGTGTCCGGCCCGATCCCGCTCTCGCTGAGGAGCTTCGAGAACTCCTCGCGCGAGGCGATGTCGCGGCGGATGCCGTCCGCAAGCTGGCTCGTCCAGTTCCAACCCACAGCGCCGGGGATGTGGCTCTGCTCGTAGGCGGTCGTGTCGACGTCGACCTCGACGAACCGGACATTCGGATCGTCGAGATGGGCCTTCGCCCACTCGGCGTCGACGAGGACGTCATTAGCGTATCCCGAAACGGTCACGGAACCCTCCTGGTGAACCCGGGCTCACGCTCGCCCGGGATGACATCGCGTGGATCGGTGGCGATGGGCCGATCGATCGAAGGATCGGCGTCCGCCGTCAGGAGATGCCTGGCTCGTCAGCGCATTCGGCGGCCGAGCCAGGCCGGAGACACGCGCACATCGTCGCTAGCCCTCCCCCGCCGCCCGATCCAGCCGGCTGAACGCGGCGAGTCGCTCCCGGCACGCCGCGTGCTCGCGTTGTGCCTGGCGCACGATCCATGGGTCGACGCGGGTGGAATTCTCGATCGCGATCGTCGCGCCGTGGGGACCATCCTCGAGGACGATCCCTGACCCGTTCCGATAGTCGGCCATCCAGTTCGCCTGGAGGGACACCGCCACGTCCGCGACGACGGACGCCGGAAAGATCCAATCGAGGTACGTCGCGTTCAACCGATCGACGAGGTCCGCGATGCGGGTCGGACGGCCGCGTTCGACGCGGGCGAGCAGGTCGAGCACGCGGAGCGTCGTGAACGGGTCGTTCGATTCGGCGACGACCGGCGGCGCCACGTCGACCGGCGGCAGGCCCGCCGGCGCGGCTCGGAGCGACCCGAGGCCGGGGCTCACGCGCGTGGTCGGGCTGTCGATCGACATCGTCGGATCACATCTCCGAGCAATTCACTAGGAATTCTCGAAGCCTACTCGATGGCGTCGGGGTCCGCCATCACCGGCCGGCTCGCATCGACCACATCCGGGGCGGCGGCTGCGTGATGGTTTTCGTCCTCTGCCGCGCGCCCGGATCCGCTCGCAGCCTCCCCCTCGTCCTCGCCTGCCGCCGGTTCCGGGAACGCGATCGACAGCATCGACCCGTCGCGGCCGGCGATGGACGGCAGCGGCTTCGCCGATTCGACGAGCTCCGCCGCCGGCTTCGTCGCCCGGAAGACCTGCTGGTCGAAACCGGCGAGGATGCTGCCGATCGTCTGCCCGGTCGACTGGCGCCGCTTCGTCATCGGCCAACCGTACGGCATCGGCGCGCGCGGTTCGGGGACGTTCCCCTCGGGCCTAGAATCGCGCGGTGACGGAGCTCGACCCGATCGCGACCCGCCTCTCCGGACAGGCCCGGTTCGCCCGCCTCGTGGCGCAACCGGAGCCCACGATCGACCTGGCCCGCGGGGCTTTGATCATCGCCAGCCAGGGCCGGGCCCGCGTCGACGAGGCCGCCGCCCTTGCGGATCTCGACGCACTCGCCGAGCTCGTCCGGATCCGGCTCGATGTCGGCGACCGACCGACGGTCATGGCTGAGCGGCTCCACGACGTCCTGTACCGCGAGCGCGGGTTCCGCGGCCCGACCGCCGCCGAGTACGGCGAGCCGGCGAACAGCCTCCTCGACCGGGTGCTCGAACGCCGGATCGGGCTGCCGATCAGCCTGGCGATCGTCGAGCTCGAGGTCGCGTGGCGAGTCGGCCTGCCGCTCGTCGGCATCGGCCTGCCGGGGCACTTCATCGTCGGTGGCCCGGATGGTTCGCTGTACGACCCCGCGGATGGTGGCCGATCGCTGACGCCCGACGACTGCCAGGCGCTCATCCGGCGGTCGATCGGCGATGGCGTCCTCCTCCACGCCGGGATGCTCCGACCCACGGGGCGCCGCCAGATCCTCGCCCGCGTCCTCCGGAACCTCCGCGCAGCTCACCTGGCTCGGCGCGACTGGCCGGCCGCGGTGGACGCCATCGACCTCCTGCTCGTCCTCGAGCCGACCGATCCGGACCACGGGCGCGACCGGGGCCTCCTGTTGGGACGGATGGGCCGGTTCAACGAAGCGGTCGCCGCCCTGCGGCGCTATCTCGACGAGCGCCCGGACGCGCACGACGTCGTGGACGTCGAGCAGGTCATCGGCATCTTCGCCGGCCGCCTCAACTAGAACGCAGTCGCGACTGGTTCATGCGGCGGCGGCCGCCTCGCCCGGCGTCGCGTCCGAGGCTTCGGTCGTCCGGCGGATGGCCAGGGCGGCGAACCCGGCGATGATCGCGATCCAGCCGGCCGCGACGAAGGCCGCCGCGTAGTCGCCGACGTGCTCGCGCACGACACCGGCGACCCACGCCGCGATCGCGGCGCCGAACATGTGCGCCGCGAAGACCCAGCCGTAGACGACGCCGACGTTGTGCCGGCCGAACCGATCGGCGACCAGGGCAACTGTCGGTGGGACGGTCGCGATGTAGTCGAGCCCGAACAGGATCGCGAACCCGCCGATCGAGACGGTGTCATGGATGAACGGCAGGTAGAGCAGGCTCAGTCCGCGGAACCCGTAGTAGACGAGCAGGAGCCGGCGTGGGTCCCACCGGTCGGTGAGGTAGCCGCTCGCGATGGTGCCCACGAAGTTGAAGACGCCCATCACCGCGAGCGCCTCAGACGCCGCGACCGGGGTGAACCCGTGATCGACCGCGTGTGGGATGAAATGCTGCCCGACGAGCCCGTTCGACGTGGCGCCGCAGATGAAGAACGTGCCGGCGAGGAACCAGAAGTCCGACGTGCGGATCGCTCGACGCATGATGCCGGCGTCCGGCCCGTGGATCGCGTGCACGGTGCCCTCGCCGAGGCCGAGCGGGCGGGCACCGACCTCCGCCGGATCGCCGCGAAACCAGACGAGGACGATCGGCAGGAGGACCAGGGCCAGGACGCCGAGTGACGCGGCGGCGAGTCGCCAGCCCGAGGCGACCGCGACCGACGTCAGCACGGGGAAGAAGATGAGCTGGCCGGCGCTCGTGCTCGCGCCGAGCAGGCCCGTGACGATCCCTCGCCGCTTGATGAACCAGCGCGTCGCGACCGTCGCCCCGAGCACGCTCGCCACCAGGCCGCTGCCGAGCCCGCCCAACATGCCGAACACGAGCGTCAGCTGCCAGATCTCCCGGACCAAGGCGGAGGCGAGCAGCGAGCCGCCCGTGACGACGAGGCTGAGCAGCACGACGTTCCGCACGCCGATCCGGCTCATCAGCCAGCCGCTCAGCGGGCCCGAAAGGCCGTAGGCGATCAGCCCGACGGCCGCCGCGAACGAGACGGACGCGGTCGACCAGCCGGGCTCGGCGGTCATCGGCAGGAGGAGCGCGCCCGGCGCCGCTCGCACGCCCGCGGTCACGAGCGTGACGACGGCAGTGACCGCGACGACGATCCAGCCGTAGAAGAGGGCTCGGCGCATCGCGCGATCCTACCCCGGGGCCATCCGTGGTCTTGGGCCGGTCGACCGCGTTAAGGCAGCCCACGACGCGTCATCCCGAGCTTTGAGGTAGGCGGCGACCGGCGAAGGCGGCTCCTGCCCGATGGGGGCGCCGGCCGCCGAGCCTAGGTTGATGCCAGGTCGACACCCCGTCGACGTCGAGACCGAGGAGCTTCCGATGCATCCATCCATCGCTTACGACCTGGCCAAGATGAAGATCGAGGAAGACCAGCAGTACGCCGCGCGTCAGCGCCTCGCTCGCGTCGCGTCGCAGGACCGGCCGCGGTCCATCGACTTCGCCCGCCTCGGCCAGCGGCTGCGCGTCCGCCTCGGGATGGGCTCGACGTTCGGCCGGCCGTCGGCCACCTCCAACGCCTGACCCGCGGGCGGAAGGGGGCGCCCGGTTCGTTGCCCGCTCGTCGATCGGTGCCTGGGGAACCGCGACGAGCGGGCGACGCCACGCCGCTACGATGACGCTCCCGCGTCGGGACGTCTCCCCCGACCATGATCGAGGTCAGCGCGATGCATCTCCAGGTGCGGCTCGTGCCCAAGCGTTCCCCGGCCGATGTCGAGAAGGTTCTCGGGATCGTCGCCGGTCAGGGGATCAATCTCGTGGCGGTCGGCGGCAGCGACGTCGAGTTCGGCGGTGAGCTCGCCCTCGTCCCGGAAGATGGCCGGGAAGACGACCTTGTCGAGGCGCTGAAGGAGTACCACCCCCGGGTCCTTCGCGTCGATGACCCGGACTCCGGCTTGCGGCTCTGCCTCGTGGAGAACGCACCGGGTGCGTTCCATCGTTGCCTCCGCGACGTCGGCGACGACAACCTCGCCCGCGGTCGGATCATCCGCGACATCCTCGTCGGGGTGCCGGACGATGACCAGGCGGCGGCAGGCCAGATCCCGGTCCATATCTACTCGGAGGTCGTCCGCACCGCCGCATCGATCTCCTGACGCGGGTTCAGCCGAGCCGTCGCTCCGACCGTTCGGCGAGGGCGTCGGCACCGGCCGCGTTCTCGTCCAGGAGGCCCAGCCTCGCGGCCGCCATCGCGGCCTCGACCCGGTTCGACACGCCGAGCTTGTCGAGGATGTGCGTCACGTGGACGCCGGCGGTCTTCCGGGTGATGAAGAGGGCCTCGCCGATCTCGCCGTTGGAACGGCCCGCGGCGACGAGCCGCAGGACCTCGATCTCCCGTTCCGAGAGGTGATGGGCCGGCGTCGCCGGCCGCGCCCGGCCTGACCGGCCGGTGGTCGCGGCGGTGCCCGCGGCGACCGGCGTCGTCAGCTCGGCCCCGGACCCGGACCCGCCCGGGACGGTCGGAGCCACGGAGGGATCTGCGGCGAGCGCGACCCGGGCGCGCGCCGCGAGCTCCTCCGTTCGACGCCGGAGCCAGACCGCGCCGAGCGTGACCGCGACGCGCCAGGCAGCCCGGAGCTCGTCGCCGACATCTGCCCGGACGCCGGCCAGTCGGAGACCGGCTTCGGCGCCGCGGTAGCGGGCGTACGCGGCTTCGACGACGCCCTGCGCGGTATCCCACGCGGCCGCCGCTTCGGACCACCGCTCCGGATCCGGGCGTCCATCGAGCCTTGTGATCTCGGCGGCGGCCGTCGTCAGCCACGCGGTGCCGCCGGTCGTCCGGATCCGGCCCTGGATGGCGTCGGCAGCCTCGCGGAACGGCACCGCCCGCGCGTCCACGGCGGCGACGGCTCGGTCGTCCCGTGCCGCGCGCCCCGCCTCTGCGAGCTCGGCGGCCGCGCGCAGCGCCAGAGCGAGCAGCCCGACGCCCCACAGGACGTCGCCGGACTCGAGGAACCCCGCGAGCGCCGCCTCCGCCGTCGCGAGCGCGTCCTCCGGCCGATCGTCCAGCAGCTCAGCCTCGGCCCCCGTGACCGCAAGCAGAACGGTCAGGTCCGGCTCCAGCTGGCCGCGATCGATCCCGGCGAGCCGCTCCCGAGCCTCGTCGACCCCGCCGCGCCGCGCCAGCAGGCGCGACCGGATGACGGCGAGATACGGCGAGCCCTGGCGTCGCTGATCCAGCGCGACCGCGGCCGCCGTGACGGCGTCCGCCTCGTCCCACCGCCCGAGGCGCATCAGGATCTCGCCGTCGAGCGCGCCGAGATCGAGGCCGTACCGCCGTTCGAGCCCACCCCGTCGAGCGCCGTCGAGCGTCGCCGCGACGATGCGTTCGGCCTCCTCGACATGGTCGGTCGCAAGGAGGTTGAGGGCCAGGTTGTGGCCGGTGACGACCCACAGCTCGTCGGGCTCAGGACCGGCCAGGCGATGGGCGGCACGAAGCTCGTCGACACCGGCGTCGATCTCCCCGAGCGCGACGAGGTCGGATCCGAGCATCGCCCGGGCCCGGCTCTCCTCGCGGGGCGAGCGGATCCGCTCCGCGTACGCGATCGCGGCCTCGCACACGGAACGAGACTCGGCCCACCTGCCGAGGCCCATGAGGGCGCCGCCCAGGCCTCCGAGGACCGCTGCCCGTTCGATCGACGGTGGCTCCTCCGGCACGAGATCCACCGCCCTGCGGTGCGAGGCGAGCGCGCGCTCCGGATCTCCGGACGCCCAGATCAGGAACGCGAGGCGGGAGTGGAGCAGCCCGGTCGTTCGCGGATCGTCGAGGTCGGCGGCAAGCTCGAGCGCCTCGCGGATGAGCTCCATCGCCCGATCCGGCGCGGCCGCGAGGTCCGCCACCGTCGCCGCTCGCCGTCGGATCCCGACTCGTTCGATCGCCGGTGGCAGACCGTCGTCCAGCCGGCTCTCGAGCACGATCGCCCGCTCCAGCTGCCGGTGGGCATCTCCGAACGCGTGAATCGCTTCCGCGGCGTCGGCGGCGGCGATCGCCGCCCGGTGGGCTTCGTCCGGCTGGTCTGCGCCGGCCCAATGCCGGGCCAGCTCGGCCGTCGCGGCGGCAGGTCGCTCGTCACCCAGCTCGGGTCTGGACGTGAGCTCGCGGGCGAAGCCGGCATGCAGCTCGCGCCGCTCGCTCGTCGAGAGGTCCCGCTCGACGATCTCGCGCAGCAACTCGTGGCGGAAGACGTGCCGGCCGTCATCGCGAACGGTGAGCACGCCGGCGGCCAACGCCTCGCGGAGGGCCTCGCCGATCTCGGCCGGCGGTCGATCGATCAGCCGGCCCACCAGGCGCTCGTCAACGGGTCCGCCCGCCACCGCGAGTGCTCGAACGACCTGGAGCGTGGCGTCGTCGAGCCGCGCCACCCGGCCGAGCAGGACGTCGATGAGCGACGGCGGAGCGGCGGGGCCATCCGATTCGTCCGCCGCCGCGAGCAGCTCCTCGACGAAGAGCGGGTGGCCCTCGGAGCGGTGCCAGATCGACGACGCGAGATCCGCCGGGACGGCGGCACCGCGGACGGCCTCGAGCTGACGGACCACGTCGTCCCGATCGAGCCGGCCGAGCTCGAGCCGAACCGCACCGGTGGCTCGGCTCAGCTCCGCCAGCCAGGTCAGCACGGGATGACCCGCGGGCAGGTCGTCCGTCCGGCAGGTCACGACCGCCACGAGACGCTCGGTCGTGACGTTCCGGACGAGGTAGGTGATGAGGTCCTTCGTCGCCGGATCGATCCACTGGACGTCCTCGACCACGGCGAAGACGGGGGCGGTCGATCCGAGCCGGCCCAGGAAGCCGAGCAGCCGCTCGAAGAGCCGGCCCCGATCGGCGGGCCCGTCGGCGGCAACGGGAGCGGGCCGATCGGTCGCCGCGCCCAGGTCCGCGATCTCCGGGACGAGCGTCGCGAGATCGCCTCGGGCGGGGCCGAGGAGCTCGATCGTCGTCGCCTTCGGCGTCGCGCGGACGAAGTTCCGGAGCGCCTCGACGAGCGGCAGGTACGGCAGCCCTTCGCCGCCCAGATCGAGACAGGCGCCGTGCAGGATCGACGAGCCGTCATCGCGCGCCCGTCCGATGGCGTCCAGGACCAGCCGCGTCTTCCCGATCCCGGCCTCGCCCCGAACGATGACGATCTGCGGCCGGCCGGCCGCAGCGGCGGCCCGCGCCGCGTCGATCCGTGCCAGCTCGCGGTCACGGCCGACGGTGATGGGACTGGATCGGGTCGCCATCTCCGGGATGGTACGACCGGCCGCCTGGTCGCCGACAGGGGTTGTGGGGTGGACGCCCGCGCCGGCGCCCGTCTACCTCATCGAGGTCGGGCGGCTCCGGCTACAGCAGCTCGCCGTGGGCCGAACCCGTTGGCTCGCCGTCGCGCGGGCGCGGCTCCTCGCCCGGGCCGTACTCGGGCGCGCGTTCGGTCGCCGCCGGCCGGGCGGCGGCCTCGACAGAGCCGCCTTCGACAGAGCCGCCCTCGCCCGACCCGCCCTCGAGGACCCGCAACGGACGCGACGCGCTCCCGTCGATCGCGCCGACGCCGAACGGGACCCACTTCGACGGGTCCTGGAGCCGGTGGGCGGCCGTGTTGCCGCGCGAATGCGTCTCCGAGAAACCGGACGGTTCGATCCACATCCGCTCGCCTTCGAGCAGGCCGAGGACGCCCGACTGTCCGGGCTCGGACCGCTGCGACTGGCAGTACGAGCACGTCGCCTCGTCGTGGCGGTCGTACGTCGGTGGCTCTTCGTACGTCGTGATGTAGCCCTCGTAGTTCCGGAGCACGACCTTGTGATCCGAATACGAGATCAGGTAGTTGGGCATCACCGGGATCTTGCCACCGCCGCCGGGCGCGTCGATCACGTACGTGGGGACGGCATAGCCGGAGGTGTGGCCGCGGAGGCCCTCCATGATCTCGAGACCCTTGCCGACGGGCGTCCGGAAATGGCCCGACCCCTCCACGAGATCGCATTGGTAGATGTAGTACGGCCGGATGCGGTTCTCGACCAGGCGATGCACGAGTGCGCGC
>JBPYEM010000388.1:0-2338 GCA_051985205.1 Candidatus Limnocylindrales bacterium
ATCGTCATCGTCCCGGAGTCGGCGAGGACGTACAGGGCGGCGAGCTGGGTGAACCCGAGGCGCATCTCTCCGAGCTGGCTGGCAAAGCCGATCACGAGCTCGCGCCAGAGCGCGCGGCCCATCGCGACTCGTTCGGAGATCTGGCGGACGTTCGTGATCCGCGTCCCGGCGGCGAGGACCGTTGCGGAGAGGTCCGCTTCGAAGCGCCGGGCGATCGCGCGGGCCGGCGGTGGCGGGCCGAGCCGGCGCGCGCCGGTCTTCGTCTCGACGGTCATCAATTGGGGCTTCGATGTGGGCGCATTCGGCACGAGGATATCGGCGTCGGCCGTCTTGCGTGCAATGTCGCACACGCCGGCCCGCGTGAGCACGGATTCGACGGCTACGCTGGCGACGATGACCTCCACTGCCCATGTCTTTCCCGGCCAGGGCTCGCAGTCCGTCGGGATGGGGAAGGCGCTTGCTGTCGCCTCTCCCGCTGCCGCCGCCGTCTTCGCCGACGCCGACGCCGCGCTCGCCGAGCCGATCAGCCGTCTGGCCTTCGACGGCCCCGCCGAGGATCTCGACCGGACGGAGAACGCTCAGCCCGCCCTCCTCGCGACCTCCATCGCGTATCTCGCAGCGCTCCGCGAACGAGCCGCGGCGATGGGCGAGGCGCTGTCGACCCCCGCGTTCGCGGCCGGCCATTCGATGGGCCAGTACAGCGCCCTTGTTGCGGCGGAAGTGATCAGCCTCGGCGACGGCGTCCGCCTCGTGCGGGAGCGGGGCCGCCTGATGCAGGCATCCGGAGCGGGCCGCGACGGAGCGATGGCGGCGGTCCTCGGCCTCGACGACGAGCAGTTGCCGGAGCTGGTGGATCGAGCGTCGGCCCGGGGCATCTTCGGGATCGCGAACCGCAACTCGCCGGGTCAGGTCGTCGTGTCCGGGGAGCGGGCCGCGATCGAGGCGGCCGTCGAGATCGGCAAGGACCTCGGGGCGCGGAAGGTCGTCGTCCTGCCCGTCTCGGTTGCGGCCCACTCGCCGCTGATGGCCGAGGCGGCGGCGGGGATGCGACGAGCGCTCGAGAGCGTGACGTTTCGCGACCCGGTCGTGCCGCTCATCGCCAACGCCGATGCGCGGATCCTCACGACCGCCGATGAGGCTCGGGCCGAGCTCGTGGACCACCTCACGGCCGGCGTCGACTGGGTCGCTGCCGTCCGACGGATGACCGACGACGGCGTCACGACCTTCCTCGAGATCGGGCCCGGCCGTGTCCTGACCGGCCTCATCAAGCGCATCGCGCCCGAGGCGGAAGCCCTGGCGGTCGACGACCCGTCCGCCGCGGACCGCCTCGCCTTCCCGGCCACGGCGCAACCCGCGACCACCTGAAACGCCCAACCCGTCCCACGACATCACCCCGAGAAAGGATCGCTCCGAGCGTGCGCAAACCCGACTACAACCGACGTGTCGTCGTCACCGGACTGGGCGTCGTCAGCCCCGTCGGCAACGACGTCCAGACCGCCTGGGGGAACCTCATCCGGGGCAACTCCGGCCTCCGCGAGATCACGAAGTTCGACGTCGCCCGGTACGAGGCGAAGGCCGCCGGCGAGGTCCGCGACTTCGACCCCAGCCAGTGGATGGACCCGAAGGCGATCCGCCGCAGCGAGAGCGCGATGTGGTTCGGCGTGTCCGCCGCGAAGCAGGCGCTCCAGGACTCCGGCTTCGAGATCACGGACGAGAACCGGACCGAGGTCGGCGTGGTGTACGGCTCCGGCGCGGGCGGCCAGCAGCTGATGATCGATGCCTGGATCGCCCTCCATGAGAAGGGCCCGCGGAGCGTCCCGCCGACGTTCATCGCCAACGCCCTGGTCGACTCGACGTCCGGGATGATCGCGATCGAGACGGGTGCGATCGGCCACAACGTCTGCATCGTGAGCGCCTGCGCGACCGGGACCCACAGCGTCGCGGAAGGGGCGGAGGCGATCCGACGCGGCGATTGCATCGCCGTGATGTCGGGGTCGACGGAGGCGCCGCTCCTGGAAACCGCTCACGCCGGGTTCACGAACATGCGCGGGATGGGCATGCCGCGACCGGGCGAAGCGCTCCAGACCGTTTCGCGGCCGTTCGACAAGACCCGCGACGGGTTCGTCCTGGGTGAGGGCGCCGGCGGCCTCTTCCTCGAGGACCTGGAGCTGGCGAAGGCCCGTGGCGCGAAGATCTACGCCGAGGTCGTCGGCTACGGGTCGGCGGCGGACGGCTGGGACATGATCCAGCCGATCGACGGTGGGTCGGGCTCCGCCCGGGCGATGAAGATGGCCCTGGAGCGGCGCGGCGTGCCGGCCGACGAGGTCGATCTGATCAA
>JBPYEM010000389.1:0-3332 GCA_051985205.1 Candidatus Limnocylindrales bacterium
TCGACGTGAGCGGCCGGTCGTCCGACCACTCCGTGTTCTGCGGCGTCGGGGGCCAAGGTTCGCTGCTGTGCACGGAAACGCCAACGATCACCGTCAGCCTACCGACCGACGGTTATCAAGACATTCCGTGCGGCGCCGACGGTGAACCTGCGTCATGCGCGAGCCCCGTGCCGAGCATCGACCCGTCCATGTCCGCCAAGGCCGCACCGCTTCGGGTCCCGAAGGTCGTTGTCCCGATCGACCATGTCGGCGCTTACGCAATCGATCTCGGCGACGCGGTCCTGCCGAACGGCATCCTGTCGGTGACGTCGGCCACGCTGGCCGATGATCAACGCGTGGACGTCCTCATTCCGGAAGGCGTTCGGCTCGAGGTCATCGGCGACGACGGCAAGCCACTGACGAATGTCTACGAACAGGGCTGGCGCCGCGGTACCGAACGCGTCCATGTCCGCTTGCAATTCACGGTCGAGGAGTTCCAGCCGGGCGCCGCGCTCCCCTTCACGGATATCGTGGTCGGCTGAAGAGACCCGGCGACCGTGGAACGCAAGTCCAAGGCCGCGGGACCGTCGTACTACGGCGCGATCCCCGCCGCTTTGAGGAGCGACCCGAAATCGGCTGGCAGCGCCCCGAGCTGCCACTCCTCGACGAAGAAGACGTTTCCGCCGTCCTGCTCCGTGTAGACCCACGTCGGTGGTTTCATCCAGTAGTCCGTGGAGTCCGGCTGGAAGGCCACGAGGAAGGGACTTCGACTTGCGTAGGCGGTCTGGACGACGGCGTCTCCTTGTGCGACGACCGCGACAGGCGAGGTCGCCATGTCGGGCTCCATGGACACGACGGCCGCGACGATCCTCGCGCACTGCGTCCGCTCGACCCGACCGCAGACCAGCCGCTGAGCGGCTGCCGGCCGCGCCGACTCCGGCGCACCAGATCGCATCGACGGAGTCTCGCTGGGCGTGACGCGGCCGCAGGCGACGACGATGCCGCTGATCAGAACCATCAAGGTCACTGCCCACCGTTTGATCGGCACGCGTCGCAGGTTACGACGCCCACGACGGAAAGCGCGTCACTCGCGAATGGTCGGTGACGGCGAGGCAAGGAAGGAGAGCTAGAGTCTCCCAATGCGGCGATCCAGGGTCCTGGCCGTCCTCGTCATCCTCGTCATGGTGCTCCTGCTGGTCGGCGGAGCCGTCGCGTGGCTGCCCGATCAGCCGGACTCGCTCCCCCAGAGCATCGACGGGCTCTTCTGAACCTCGGACCCACGTTCGATCACCGCGCCAACCACCGATCGAACGGCCGACGGGCTCGTTCAGCAGCCGAACGCGAACCAGCACAGGTGGTTTCGCCGTCGCTCGTCGTCGAGGACCAGCTCGCGGATCGCCAGCGGGAGCTGGTCGCGTTGCCACCGGCATTCGGCTCGGCCGGCGGAGTCCCCGTCGGGTCGGGCCTCGTCCCCATCGGCGTCTCCCTCCGTTGCGGCAGTCCGAACGGCCTTGATCGCGTAGGCCGCGGCGCCCAGCTCGTGCGCGGCGACGTGGGCGACCGCGGCGGCCTGGCCGGCGGCAGATGCCGCGTGTCGGGCGGCACCTCGCCGGTCGCGCGCGGCGCCCTGAGCGTGACCGGCCGCGGTTCGGGATTCCGTCATCGAGACCTCGCCCCGCGCCCAGGCGCGGGCCAGCTCGATCGCGCGGCGCGGTCGCGGGTCGTCCGGCCGTTCACGTTCGAAGAAGCCCACGACGTGCTCGGCACAATCCGCCGCCCACAGCGCGAGCAGGCGGTGATCGGCATCGGACAACGTCCCGCCGCGGCGGATCGTGATGAACCGCGGATCGCGCTCCTTGGGGAGGATCACCCCCGCAGGCTAACCCGGCAGTCTCTGGCCGTTGATCGCCCGGCAGCCACCTGGTCGGCCGACTGTTGCGCAAACAGAAGGTTCAGAGGCGGAATGCGAATGCCGGCTCCAGCCGGTCGCGCCGATCGTTCATCCCGCCGATGCACAAAGGACCCGATCACTCGCCGCGCCACCGCGCGCCGTCGCGCGACGCCGCCGCCCGCTGGCTGGCGATCGCCCTCGCGAGCCTCGTCGGACTCGCGGTCCTGACGCTCGCGATCGCCAACAAGGTGTCGGTCCCGTTCGACAAGCCGCTGCTCACGTTCTTCCACACCTGGGACGGCAACCCGGACATCTGGAAGGCCGAATCGGAGACGGCCAACATCCCCCTGATCGTGATCGGGCTCGGGTTCGTCGGCTGGCTCGCACTCGTGAAGCGCCGGCGGGAAGCGCTGCTCGTCCTGATCATCCTGGCGTGCGTGACGGCCGGGAGCGAGGCCGTGAAGCAGTTCACGCTCCGTCTCCGTCCCGAGGTGGGCACGGCGTCCGGCATCCCGGGCGTCATCTACAGCTACCCATCCGGGCACGTCCTCGAGTCGCTGACGATCCTCGGCTCCGTCACCCTTCGACTCTGGCGGAGCACCGTCGCCTTGGCGGTGCGCGTCGTGGTCGCGATCGCGACGGTCGTCGAGGTCGTTCTCGTCGGGATCGCCCGGATGGCACTCGGCGCCCACTACCCGACCGACGTCCTCGCCGGCATCCTCGGCGGCCTCGGTGCCCTCGGCCTGTATGCCTGGTTCAGCCGTCCGGGTGCGTGGGCGGACGAGCCCCCGCGATCCGAATGAGCACGCGCCGCGACACGTCGAGCTCGCGCCCGCCGGCGCGGCCGGCCGACGCCGGAATTGCGACCGAATCCGGCCCGCTCGGACGGGTGGATCCCGCCCGACCTGCACCATCCCGGCCGGTCCCGCGGCGGCGGCTCGGTCCGGCGACGACGACGGTCGTCGTCGGCTTTGCGGCCCTCGTCGCCATGCTCGCGGCCCTCGGATCGATCGCGCAGGGCGTCCGGGCGCAGGAGGTCTTCGCCCTCGACACGTGGGCGACCCCGTTCCTCCACGGGATCGCCTCGCCGACGCTCGACTGGCTGATGAACCGGCTGACCGACATCGGGTCGAGCCTCGTCATCATCCCGGTCTTCGTGATCGCGGTCGCGATCCTTCTCTACCGGCGTCGTTACGGCGCCGCGGCCTTCCTCGCCATCGCGATCGGTGGGAGCGTGCTGCTCGACGCGACGATGAAGCAGATCTTCCAGCGGCCGCGGCCGCAGCTCTCCTACGCCCCGGTCCTGCCCGATTCGAGCTTTCCGAGCGGGCACACGATGAACGCCGTGATCTTCTACGTCGCCCTGGCGTTGATCGCCTGGTCCGTGTTCGGTCGTCGCGTCGGCGTGACGGCCGTCGCGATCGCTACGATCGTCGCGGTCGGCGTGGGGATCAGCCGGATC